>NZ_JBXAGJ010000020.1:0-124998 GCF_058794035.1 Roseateles sp. GW835-FHT13E02 | reverse complement strand
CACAGTGAGCGCAGCGAACGGAGGGAGTTTGGCGCCGCTGAGCCGCGGAGTGAGCAGCGAGGGAAGTCGGCTCTCAGAGCCGACCCGCGAACCATGAGCCCGGCGGCGGGACGAGACACCGCAGCGAGAAAGATCAATCAAGACACCGGAGGTCCGCTATGTGCCGGTGTCGGTCGTTCGCCCCTGCTTTCGCCCAGACTCAAAAAACGGCGCAGAGGCGCCGTTTTGATGAGGGAAGGCGTGCAGCTTCAGGGGCTCAGCCGGCCAGCTTCTTCTTCAGCAGCTCGTTCACCAGGCTGGGGTTGGCCTTGCCCTTGGTGGCCTTCATGGCCTGGCCGACCAGGGCGTTGAAGGCCTTGTCCTTGCCGGCGCGGAACTCTTCCACCGATTTGGGGTTGGCGGCCAGCACCTCGTCGAGGATGGCTTCGATGGCGCCGGTGTCGCTGACCTGCTTCAGGCCCTTGGCCTCGATGATGGCGTCGACATCGCTGCTCTCTCCGCTCCACAGGGCTTCAAAGACCTGCTTGGCGGCGTTGTTGGAGATCGTGCCATCCTGGATGCGCTGGATCAGGCGGCCCAGCAGCTCGGGGCTGAGCGGGCTGGCCTCGATGCTGCGTTCCTCGCTGTTCAATCGGCGCGAGACTTCGCCTTGCAGCCAGTTCGCCACCAGCTTGGGCGCGCCACAGACGGCCTTGGCGGCTTCGTAGAAGCGTGCCGTGGCCAGGCTCTGGGTCATGAGGGTGGCGTCGTAGGCGGTCAGGCCATCGGCCTGCTCGAAGCGGGTGGCCATCACCGAGGGCAGCTCGGGCATCTCTTGCTTGACCCGCTCGATCCAGTCGGCGCCGATCACCAGCGGCGGCAGGTCGGGGTCGGGGAAGTAGCGGTAGTCGGCCGAATCTTCCTTGCTGCGCATGGCGCGCGTCTCACCCGTGTCGGGGTTGAACAGCACGGTGGCTTGCTGGATCTTGCGGCCGTCCTCGATCTCGTCGATCTGCCAGTTGACCTCGTAGTCCACGGCCTGCAGCAGGTAGCGGAAGCTGTTGAGGTTCTTGATCTCGCGGCGGGTGCCGAAGGGCTCGCCGGGCTTGCGCACCGAGACGTTGACGTCGCAGCGGAAGGAGCCTTCCTGCATATTGCCGTCGCAGATGCCCAGCCACATCACCAGGGCGTGCAGGGTCTTGGCGTACTCGCAGGCCTCGGCGGCGGAGCGCATCTCGGGCTCGGAGACGATTTCCAGCAAGGGCGTGCCGGCACGGTTCAGGTCAATGCCGCTCTGGCCGTGGTAGTCCTCGTGCAGGCTTTTGCCGGCGTCTTCCTCGAGGTGGGCGCGGGTCAGCTGCACGACCTTCTTCTCGTCGCCGACGAAGAATTCGACCTTGCCGCCTTGCACCACCGGGATCTCGAACTGGCTGATCTGGTAGCCCTTGGGCAGGTCGGGGTAGAAATAGTTCTTGCGCGCGAAGATGGACAGCGGCGCCACCTTGGCGCCCACGGCCAGGCCGAAGCGGATGGCGCGCTCGACCGCACCGCGGTTCAGCACCGGCAGGGTGCCCGGCAGGGCCAGGTCCACGGCCGAAGCCTGCGTGTTGGGCTCGGCGCCGAAGGCGGTGGAGGAGCCGCTGAAGATCTTGGAGACGGTGGACAGTTGGACGTGGTTTTCCAGGCCGATCACGACCTCGTAGCCACGGATCAATTTGCTGCTGCTAGATGCCATGTGCTTAGATTCCTGCGGGAGCGGCACGGTGCCAGTCGGTGGCTTGCTGCAGCGCGTGGGCGGTGTGCAGCAGCTGGCCTTCCTTGAAGTAGTTGCCCAGCAGCTGCAAGCCGACGGGCATGCCGCCTTCGCCCAGGCCCACGGGCACGCTCATGCCGGGCAGGCCGGCCAGCGAGCCGGGCAGGGTGAAGATGTCGGCCAGATAGGCCTTGACCGGGTCGTCCTTGCCCTCGCCATGCTTCCAGGCCACGGTGGGCGCCACCGGGCCGGCGATCAGATCGCACAGCTGGAAGGCCTGCTGGAAATCGTCGGCAATCATGCGGCGCAGCTTTTGCGCCTGCAGATAGTAGGCGTCGTAGTAACCGTGAGACAGCACGTAGCTGCCGATCATGATCCGGCGCTTGACCTCGGCGCCGAAGCCTTCGGCACGGGTCTTCTTGTACATGTCCAGCAGGTCGTCGAACTGGGCGGCGCGGTGGCCGAACTTGACACCGTCAAAGCGGCTCAGGTTGGAGCTGGCCTCGGCCGGGGCAATGATGTAGTACACCGGAATCGCCAGCTCGGTGCGCGGCAGGCTCACGTCCACCAGGGTGGCGCCGAGCTTTTCCAGCTCGGCCAGGCCGGCGCGCACGGCGCTGTTGACGTCGGCCGACAGGGCAGCGGGGAAGAACTCGCGCGGCAGGCCGATGCGCAGGCCCTTGAGCGGCTGGGCGGCGGTGGCGCCCTCGCGGGCGCTCAGCATCTGGGCGTGGAAATCCTGCGGGGCTTGTTGCACGCTGGTGGCGTCACGCTCGTCAAAGCCACTCATGGCCGAGAGCAGCAGGGCGCAGTCCTCGGCCGAGCGGGCCATGGGGCCGGCCTGGTCCAGGCTGGAGGCGAAGGCGATCATGCCGTAGCGGCTGCAGATGCCGTAGGTCGGCTTGATGCCGGTGATGCCGGTGAAGCTGGCCGGCTGGCGGATCGAGCCGCCGGTGTCGGTGCCGGTGGAGGCTGGCAGCAGGCGTGCGGCCACCGCAGCGGCCGAGCCGCCCGAGGAGCCACCCGGCACGCGGCTGGCGTCCCAGGGGTTGGCCACCGGCTGGTAGGCCGAGTTCTCATTGGCCGAGCCCATGGCGAACTCGTCGCAGTTGAGCTTGCCCAGCGAGACCGTGCCGGCCGCATTCAGGCGCGCCACCACGGTGGCGTCGAAGGGGCTGCGGTAGCCGGCCAGGATCTTGGAGCCGGCCGTGGTCGGCATGTCGGCGGTGACGAAGATGTCCTTGTGCGCCAGGGGCACGCCGATCAGGGCGCCGCCGGCTTGGGCGCCTTCGCCGGCGGCCAGGCGGGCATCCGCCGCACGGGCGCGGGCCAGGGCATGGTCCGCGTCCACATGGAGGAAGGCGCCCAGTTGACGGTCGCTGGAATGGACGCGCTGCAGCAGGTGCTGGGTCAGCTCAACGCTGGAGAACTGCTTGTCGCGCAGGCCTTGGCCCAGCTCGGCCACGCCCAGGTCGTGCAGGGGGGTGTTGTTCGAGATGCTCATTCGATGACCTTGGGAACCAGGAACAGGCCGTCTTCCACGGCCGGGGCGCTGCGCTGGTTGAGTTCGCGCTGGTTGCTTTCGGTGACGGCGTCCTCGCGCAGGCGCAGATGCACCTCCTGGATGGCCGACAGCGGGGTGTACAGCGGCTCGACGCCGGCGGTGTCCACCGCGCTCATCTGCTCGACGATGGAGAAGAAGTCATTCAGCTGGGGCAGCAGGGCGGCGCTTTCGGCCTCCTGCAGCTCCAGGCGCGCCAGATGGGCGATGCGGCTTACGTCTTGTGGTGTCAAGGCCATGGGAAAACCGGGTCCGGAGGTGGCGGAAACATCGGCCGTGGCGAGCTGTAAAGAGCGCAACAAACGGCCCGTCCCAGCCGATAACTAGGGGGTGATCGGGTATTATCTCCGCTTATCTCCAATGTCACGGGGCTGCGTGGCCGCAAGGGCTCACCCAGCCTCGTTGCATATGGCGAACACCGAACAGCCCGACCCCCTCTTTTCCGACCTCCCGACCAACCCGCGAGTCACCCACGATCTCCAGCCCACAGGCTCAGATGTCGGTACTTTGCGCTCCAGACACATCATGTTCGCTTCCCTGCGCCGCTATTTCTCCTCCGACCTCGCCATCGACCTGGGCACCGCCAACACGCTGATTTATGTGCGCGGTAAGGGCATCGTGCTGGATGAACCCTCGGTCGTGTCGATCCGCCACGAAGGTGGCCCGCACGGCAAGAAGACCATCCAGGCCGTGGGCCGCGAGGCCAAGGCCATGCTGGGCAAGGTGCCGGGCAATATCGAGGCGATCCGCCCGATGAAGGACGGCGTGATCGCTGACTTCACCGTCACCGAGCAGATGCTCAAGCAGTTCATCAAGATGGTGCACGACTCCAAGATGCTGCGCCCCAGCCCGCGCATCATCATCTGCGTGCCCTGCGGTTCCACCCAGGTCGAGCGCCGTGCCATCCGCGAATCGGCCCTAGGCGCCGGTGCCTCCGAGGTCTACCTGATTGAAGAGCCGATGGCGGCCGCGATCGGCGCCGGCCTGCCGGTGTCGGAAGCGTCGGGCTCCATGGTCGTGGACATTGGCGGCGGCACCACCGAGGTGGGCGTGATCTCCCTGGGCGGCATGGTCTACAAGGGCAGCGTGCGCGTCGGCGGCGACAAGTTCGACGAAGCCATCATCAACTACATCCGCCGCAACTACGGCATGTTGATCGGCGAGCCCACCGCCGAAGCGATCAAGAAGAACATCGGCAGCGCCTTCCCGGGTTCCGAGGTCAAGGAAATGGAAGTCAAGGGCCGCAATCTGGCCGAAGGCGTGCCGCGCAGCTTCACGATTTCGTCCAACGAGATCCTGGAAGCCCTGACCGACCCGCTGAACCAGATCGTCTCCGCCGTGAAGAACGCGCTGGAACAGACCCCGCCCGAGCTGGGCGCCGACATCGCCGAGCGCGGCATGATGCTGACCGGCGGCGGCGCCTTGCTGCGCGATCTGGACCGCCTGCTGGCCGAGGAAACCGGCCTGCCGGTGCTGGTGGCCGAGGATCCGCTGACTTGCGTGGTGCGGGGTTGCGGGATGGCTTTGGAGCGCATGGAACGCCTCGGCTCCATCTTCACCTCCGAGTGATGGCGGGGGCCTGCTGCGCGGGCGCCAGGCGTTGTTGGGCGGTGCTTGGAATCCTCACGTACAGGAAGTACGTTCCGGTTCCTGCGCTCCGGCCGCCTAGCCTGACACCCGCTCGCGACGGCCTGCCACCTGTTTTGTTTCTCGTCCGATAAGCCGCAACGCAGCGAGTTGAGTCGACATCGCCATGCCTCTCGGCCCCCCAGATCGCAACCCGCCACCATTTTTCCGCCAGGGCGCGTCGGCCCAGGCGAGGTTGCTGCTGTGCGCGGCGCTGGCGGTGTTCTTGATGGTGGCGGATGCGCGCTTTCATGTGGTGGGGCCGGCGCGGGCGGGCTTGGCCTTGTTGCTGCACCCGTTTCAGCGCCTGCTGCTGACACCGGTGGATGCCTGGGAGAGCTTCGAGGCCTACCGGCTGGGCACGCAGCGGGCCATGGAGGCCGAGGCGCTGGCGCGCCAGCAGCTGGTGCAGCAGGCCGAGCGCCTGGCGCGTGCGGCCCAGCTGCAGGCGGAAAACCAGCGCCTGCGTGCGCTGCTGGAGCTGCGCCCGGCGCTGGAAGTGGCTTCGCTCTCGGCCGAGGTGTTGTACGAAGCGGCCGACCCCTACTCGCGCCGCGTGGTCATCGACCGCGGCAGCAAGCATGGCGTGCAAGCCGGCTCGCCCGTCATCAACGATGCCGGCGTGCTGGGCCAGGTCACCCGGGTCTACACCTTGTCGGCCGAAGTGACCCTGCTGAGCGACAAGGACGCGGCCATCCCCGTGCTCAACACCCGCACCCAGGCGCGCAATGCTGCCTTCGGCAGCAGCGACGGCAACGGCATGGAGCTGCGCTTTCTGGCCGCCAATGCCGACATCAAGCCCGGTGATTTGATGGCCACCTCGGGCCTGGACGGGGTCTACCCCTCCGGTCTGCCGGTGGCCAAGGTGAGCTCGGTCGAGCGCCGCGGCGACACCAGTTTTGCCAGCGTGCGCCTGCAGCCCGTGGCCCAGCCTGACAGCGTGCGCCATGTGCTGGTGCTGCAGCCGCAGGAGCAGCATGCCAAGGCCATGGCTGAAGCCGCGGCCGCACAGGCTGCCGATGCGGCCTCGGCCGCCCAGCTCAAGGCGCAGCGCAAGGCCGCCGCGGCCCAGGCCAAGGCCGAGGGCAAAACCGAAGGCAAGAGCGAAAAATCAGATGCGGGAGCTGCCCCATGATCATGCCGCGCGGCGCCGGTCAGCTGCTGCTGCCGGTCAACCCAGCTTTCATCGCCCTGAGCTTGTTCCTGGCCTTGCTGGCCGATATGGTGCCGATCGGCCGTTTCCCGGCCATGCCTGATTTTCTGGCCGTGGTGCTGGTGTTCTGGGGCGTGCACCAGCCGCGTCGGGTCGGCGTGGTCTGGGCCTTTGTGCTGGGCCTGATGATCGACATCCACCACGGCGCCCTGCTGGGCCAGCATGCCCTGGCCTACAGCCTGCTGAGCTTCGGTGCCATCACCCTGCACCGCCGCCTGACCGGCTTTAGCCTGGGCGCGCAGGCCCTGCAGGTGCTGCCGCTGTTCGTGCTGGCGCATGCCGTGTCCTTGCTGGTGCGCCTGGCCGTGGGCGGCATGTGGCCGGGCTGGTTGCTGCTGCTGGCGCCGGTGTTCGAGACCCTGCTCTGGCCGCTGGCCAGCGTGGTGCTGCTGGCGCCACAGCGCCGCGCGCCTGATCGCGACGCCCACCGCCCGCTGTGAGGCGGCCTGCCGAGCTGTCGATGAACACGCAGACGAAGAAGAAAAAGACCGCGCGATGACGGTGCTCAAGAACGTCAAGCAGGAGCTGGGCCGCTTCCGCCTGCGCTTGCTGGCCGCGGCGGCCTTTGTGCTGTTCTGCTTCGGCCTGCTGCTGGCGCGCCTGGTGTTCCTGCAGGTGATCCAGCATGAAAGCCTGTCGGACCGTGCCGAGTCCAACCGCATCACGGTTGTGCCCATCGTGCCCAACCGCGGCCTGATCAAGGACCGCAATGGCATCGTCCTGGCCAGCAATTACTCGGCCTACACCTTGGAGATCACGCCCTCCAAGGTGCCCGATCTGGAGGCCACCATCGATGCCCTGGCCCAGGTGGTCGAGGTGCAGCCGCGCGACCGCCGCCGCTTCAAGCGGCTGATGAGCGAGAACAAGAATTTCGAATCCCTGCCCATCCGCACCAAGCTGAGCGAGGCCGAGGTGGCGCGTTTCACCGCGCAGCGCTTCCGCTTTCCCGGCGTCGAGATCAAGGCGCGGCTGTTCCGCAGCTACCCGCTGGGCGAGGTGGGCTCGCACCTGATCGGCTACATCGGCCGCATCAACCAGGCCGAGAAAAAGGCCATGGACGAGTGGGAAGAAGAGGACATCGCCAACTACCGCGGCACCGAGTACATCGGCAAGCTGGGTCTGGAGCAGAGCTACGAGCGCGAGCTGCATGGCATCACCGGCTTCGAGCAGGTGGAAACCAGCGCCGGCGGCCGCGCCGTGCGCCGCCTGGCCCACCGGCCGCCAACGCCGGGCAACACGCTGATGCTGTCCATCGACATCCGCCTGCAAGCCCTGGTGGAGGAGCTCTACAAGGACCGCCGCGGCGCCCTGGTCGCCATCGACCCGCGCAACGGCGAGGTGCTGGCCTTTGTTTCCAAGCCGACCTTCGACCCCAATCTCTTCGTTGACGGCATCGATGCCGACAGCTGGCGCGACCTCAACGAAGACCTGGACAAGCCCCTGCTGAACCGTGCCCTGCGTGGCACCTACCCGCCGGGCTCGACCTTCAAGCCCTTCATGGCCATGGCCGCGCTCAACAGCGGCAAGCGTTCGGCGAGCACGGTGATCATGGACAACCTGACCTACAGTTTCGGCGGCCGCACCTTCGGCAGCCCGGAAAGCGACCGTCCGGGACCCAAGGACATGCGCCTGGCCATCGTCAGCTCGTCCAATGTCTACTTCTACAGCCTGGCCAATGAGATGGGCGTGGACTTGATCCACGACGAGCTGGAGCCCTTCGGCTTCGGCCGCAAGACCGAGATCGATGTGCAGGGCGAAGTCTCGGGCGTGCTGCCCTCGCAGGCCTGGAAGCGCCGCTACTTTGCCCGCAGCCCGGCCAACCAGAAGTGGTTTGCCGGCGAGACCATCTCGCTGGGCATCGGCCAGGGTTACAACAACTTCACCATGCTGCAGATCGCCACCGCCGTGTCCACGCTGTCGACCGGCGGCCAGCGCTTCAAGCCCCGTCTGGTGCGTGAGATCGAAGACGTGGTGCGTCATGAGCAGCGCCGCATCGCCAGCGATGCCCTTCCGCCGCTGCCACTCAAACCCGAGCAGGTCGAGGTGATCCGCAATGCCATGTACGGCGTGACGGTGGAGGGCACTTCCACCGAGGTGTTCCGTGGCGCCGGCTACAAGAGCGGCGGCAAGACCGGCACGGCTCAGGCCGTGGGCCTGAAGGCGGGCGAGCGCTACAAGGACATCAAGGCCGACGAGCGCAAGCGCGACCATTCGCTCTACGTCGCTTTTGCGCCGCTGGAGGCGCCCACCATCGCCCTGGCTGCGATTGTCGAGAACGCCGGCTTTGGCTCCACCTCGGCCGCGCCGATTGCGCGTCGGGTGTTTGATTTCATGCTGATGGGCCAGTACCCCAGCGAAGAAGACATTGCCCTGACCCAGCAGGGCAAAACGAAGGCGCCCGTGGGCCAGCCGCGTCGCATCGATCAGGTGCCGCTGCCGGGCCAGGTCTCGCAGGCGGAGGCAGCAGCATCCGGCGTCGTTGCTGCTGCATCGGCCGCATCGGGCGTGGCGGCGACGGCACCCACGGCTGCGTCAGCGCCTCGTATCCCCTCGCCCGCGGCGCGGCCATCGTCTGCGGTAGCGCCCTCGAGACCCGCCTCTGCCCCTCGTGCCCTGCCTGCTGTCGCCTCCGGAGTTAGTCCATGAGTGCCAATGCCTTCAACGGTCCCAGCTGGTGGCAGCGCCTGCGACCCTGGTTCTCCGGCTTCGATCTGCCCTTGCTGCTGTCTATCGCCTGGCTGATGGGGCTGGGTCTGGTGAGCATGTATTCCGCGGGTTATGACCATGGCACGCGTTTTGTGGACCATGGTCGCAACACCTTGCTGGCGATTGCCCTGATTTTTCTGGTGGCCCAGGTTTCGCCGCAGCGCATGATGGCTCTGGCTGTGCCGCTGTACACCGTGGGCGTGGCGCTGCTGGTGGCCACGGCCTTGTTCGGCATCACCAAGAAGGGCGCGACGCGCTGGCTCAATGTCGGCGTGACGCAGATCCAGCCCTCGGAGATCCTCAAGATCGCCGTGCCGCTGATGCTGGCCTGGTGGTTCCAGAAGCGCGAAGGGCAGCTGCGCCTGCCGGACTTTGTGGCCGCCTTCATCCTGCTGGCTGTTCCCGTGGGCCTGGTGGCCAAGCAGCCCGACCTGGGCACCTCCATCCTGGTGCTCTCGGCCGGCTTGTATGTGATCTTTTTTGCCGGCCTGTCCTGGCGCTTGATCATCCCGGCCTTTGTGCTGGCGGGGGCGGGGATCACGGCCCTGGTGGTGAGCGAGGAGGCGATCTGCCAGCCCGATGTGACCTGGCCGGTGCTGCGCGAGTACCAGAAGAACCGCGTCTGCACCCTGCTGGACCCGACCAAGGACCCGCTGGGCAAGGGCTTCCACATCATCCAGGGCGAGATCGCCATCGGCTCCGGCGGCCTGACCGGCAAGGGCTTCATGAAGGGCACGCAAACCCATCTGGAGTTCATTCCCGAGCGCACCACCGACTTCATCTTCGCCGCCTACGGCGAGGAGTTCGGCCTGTTCGGTGCCCTGGGGCTGCTGCTCGGCTTCACAGCCCTGATCCTGCGCGGGCTGATGATTGCCTCGGACGCACCCACGCTGTTCTCGCGGCTGATGGCGGGGGCCATCACGCTGAGCTTCTTCACCTATGTGTTTGTGAACATGGGCATGGTCAGCGGCATCCTGCCGGTGGTGGGTGTGCCCTTGCCCTTCATCAGCTACGGCGGCACGGCCATGGTGACCCTGGGCTTTGGCCTGGGTCTGTTGATGTCGATCGCCAAATCGCGGCGCTTCAACCGCTCCTGAGCCCGCCTCACTCCGTGGCGGGCTGAGCCGGCCGCGCATGGAAGCGCACGGTGAAGCGCGCGCCGGGGCCCTGGCCATCGGGTTCGGGCTGTTGACCGGGGCGGCGCGGGCGGGTGTCGTCCAGGCTGAGCTCGGCCTCATGCTGCTGGGCGATCTCGCGCACGATGGCCAGGCCCAGACCGGAGCCATCGACATTGGTGCCCAGGGCCCGGTAGAAGGGCTGGAAGACCTTGTCCCGCTCACTCTCGGGAATGCCCGGGCCGGAGTCTTCCACCTGCAGCACGCTGACCTGGCCGAAGGGGTCTTCGACGATGCGCACGGTGACCGTGCCGCCGGCCGGCGTGTAGAGCAAGGCGTTGTCCACCAGGTTGCGGATCAGCTCGCGGATCAGCAGGGCGTGGCCGTGCAGGGTGAGGCTGCTGGCTTCGGGGTCGGGGCCCTCGTAGCCCAGGTCGATGCGCTTGTCGAGCGCGCGCGGCACGAAGTCGCGCACGGTCTCGGTGGCCAGCTCGGCCAGATTGACCTCGCCACGCCGGGCCGCATGCTCCTGGTCCTCGGCCCGGGCCATGGCCAGCAGCTGGTTGACCATGTGGGCGGCGCGCTGGCTGGACAGGGCGATTTGTTGCAGCGAACGCTTCAGTTCAGCGGGCTCGCTGCGGCCTTCGTCAATCTCGCGCTGGGCAAATTCCGCCTGCGTGCGCAGGCCGGCCAGCGGGGTCTTGAGCTGGTGGGCGGCGTCGGCCAGGAAATGCTTCTGGCTGCTGATGGACTGGTCCAGGCGCGCCAGCAGGTCGTTGATGGCCCGCACCAGAGGCGCCACCTCGTCGGGGATGCGGCGCTCGTCGATGGGGCTCAGGTCCGAGCTTTCTCGCGAGCGGATGCGGCGCTGCAGCTCGTTGAGCGGGGCAATGCCACGCGCCAGCGCCAGCCAGACCAGCAGCACCGCCAGCGGCAGGATCACGAACTGCGGCAGGATCACGCCCTTGATGATTTCGTTGGTCAGGCGCGAGCGCTTGCCCAGCGTCTCGGCCACCTGCACCAGCATGGTTTGCGTGCTGCCCGCCATGCCCTCGGGCGACACCCAGAGGTAGGCCACGCGCACGCGTTCGCTGCCCATGTCTTCATCGCGGAAATGCAGCTCCCAGGGCACGATGACATCGTCCTCGGGCGGCACGGGCAGCTTGGCATCGCCGTTGAGCAGCTCGCCGCGCAGGCCCAGCACCTGGTAGTAGACGGTGTCGGTTTCGTCCGCGCGCAGCAGGGCCGCTGCCTCCGGGGCCAGGGCGTAGCGGGAGCGGGCGCTGCGCCCCTCGGGCAGCGGCGCGGCCGAGGCCACTTGCAGGCCCAGGGTGCGGGCCATTTCGCCGAGCTCGCGGTCGTAGGGCCGGCTGGCGATGCCTTGCGCCACCAGCCAGGTCAGGGCCACGCTGATCGGCCAGATCAGCAGCAAGGGCGCGAGCATCCAATCGAGGATCTCGCCAAACAGCGAGCGTTGGCCGGTTTCAGCCGCCATGGTGGGGCAGGCTCCGGTTGGGCGCGGGCGTGGGCTTCAAGCGCCGGGCTGGATCTTTTCCAGGCAGTAGCCCAGGCCGCGCACGGTGGCGATGCGGATCGGGCCTTGCTCGATCTTCTTGCGCAGGCGGTGGATGTAGACCTCGATCGCGTTGTTGCTGACCTCTTCGCCCCACTCACAGAGGCGCTCGACCAGCTGGTCCTTGCTGACCAGGCGGCCGGCGCGCTGCAGCAGTACTTCTAGCAGGCTCAGCTCGCGGGCCGAAAGCTCGATCATCTGGTCGTTGATATAGGCGACGCGGCCGGTGGCGTCGAAACTCAGCGGGCCATGCTTGATCACCGAGGAGGCCGTGCCCAGGCCGCGCCGGGTCAGGGCGCGCACGCGGGCTTCCAGTTCCTGCAGTGAGAAGGGCTTGGCCATGTAGTCGTCGGCGCCCAGGTCCAGGCCCTTGACGCGTTGCTCGACGCTGTCGGCCGCCGTCAGGATCAGCACCGGCATGGAGGAGCCTCGGGCGCGCAGCTTGCGCAGCACCTCCAGGCCATGCAGGCGCGGCAGGCCCAGATCCAGGATGACCAGATCGAACTCATGCGAAGCCAGGGCCGCATCGGCCTCGGTGCCGCTGCCGACCTGATCCACCGCATAACCGGAGGCGCGCAAGGAGCGCAGCAAGGCATCGGCCAGGACTTGGTCATCTTCGGCAATCAGGATGCGCATGCGTCAGTCTCCATCACTCATGGCCAGGGGGCTAGTTCCCGCATTCTAGGGATGCCAGCCAGGGCTTCGGCGGCTCACAGCTGCTTGTGCGCGGTGAAATCAAGCGCCATCCGAATTTTGACTTCATCAATTGCTGGCTCATCCAGTGAGCCAGTGGCGCCCTAGGATTCAGCGATGACACGGCGAGCGCCGAAACGGCTTGCCAAAGTTCAATCGTCAAACTACTGTACAAACATACAGATTGCGACATAATCCGCCCAGCCCTTTTCAGGAGAACGAATCATGGATGCCCCCGTCAAAGCCCTCAACACCGAAAAAGCCAAGGCCCTGCAAGCCGCCCTCAGCCAGATCGAGAAGCAGTTCGGCAAGGGCTCCATCATGCGCCTCGGTGAAGGCGAGGTGATCGAGGACATCCAAGTCGTCTCCACCGGCTCCCTGGGCCTGGACATCGCTCTGGGGGTCGGTGGCCTGCCGCGCGGCCGTGTGGTCGAGATTTACGGCCCGGAGTCCTCGGGCAAGACCACCCTGACCCTGCAGGTCATCGCCGAAATGCAAAAGCTGGCCGGTACCTGCGCCTTCATCGACGCCGAACACGCGCTGGACATCCAGTACGCGCAAAAGCTGGGCGTCAATCTGCAAGAGCTGCTGATCAGCCAGCCCGACACCGGCGAACAGGCCCTGGAAATCGTCGACGCCCTGGTGCGCTCCGGCTCGGTCGACCTGATCGTGGTCGACTCCGTGGCCGCGCTGACGCCCAAGGCCGAACTCGAAGGCGAAATGGGTGACTCCCTGCCGGGTCTGCAAGCCCGCCTGATGAGCCAGGCCCTGCGCAAGCTGACCGCCACCATCAAGAAGACCAACTGCATGGTCATCTTCATCAACCAGATCCGCATGAAGATCGGTGTGATGTTCGGCAGCCCTGAAACCACCACCGGCGGCAATGCGCTCAAGTTCTACGCCTCGGTGCGCCTGGACATCCGCCGCATCGGCTCGATCAAGAAGGGCGATGACGTCATCGGCAGCGAAACCAAGGTCAAGGTCGTCAAAAACAAGGTCTCGCCTCCGTTCAAGACCGCCGAGTTCGACATTCTTTACGGCGAAGGCATCAGCCGCGAAGGCGAAATCATCGACATGGGTGTGATTGCCAAGGTGGTCGAAAAGTCGGGCTCCTGGTACGCCTACCAGGGCGAGAAGATCGGTCAAGGCAAGGACAACGCCCGCGAGTTCCTGCGCGAGAACCCCGACATCAGCCGCGAGATCGAAAACCGCATCCGTGAATCCCTGGGTGTGGCGCTGCTGAATCCGACCGAAGCGGCCGAGTAAGGCCGCCCCGCTGCGGCAGCCCGGCCTGCAACCGTTTTGCCAGGCCTCGGGGCACCTGGCCGCGGCGGCGCTTGAAGCCCTGCGGCTTGGCTGCCCGGTGTGCTGCCGAGCCCCGAACTTCAACTTTTCTCGTGAGTGCTGCCCAGCCCCTCTCTCTGAAGGCCCGGGCCATTGCCCTTTTGGCCCAGCGTGAGCATAGCCGCAGCGAGCTGCGGCGCAAGCTGCTGCGCATCGCCCGCGATCAGCGGGCTGCCGCTGCGCGCCAGTCGGCCTCGGCGAAGGAAAGCCTGTGCGGCGGCCCGGCCTGGTTCGAGCCGCTGTCGCCGGAGTCGCCCGAGCGCTTGAGCGCGCGCGAGCAAGACGAGGGTGGCGCGCGTGATATCTCCGAAGTGGGTGACTCGGAAGAACCCGCTGCCGCCATTGCCGCCGAGGTGGATGCCCTGCTGCTGTGGCTGCAGGAGCGAGGCTATCTCAGTGAGGAGCGCTTCGTCGATGCGCGCATCCATGCGCGGGCACGACGCTTCGGCAGCCAGCGCATCCAGCAGGAGCTGGCGCAGCACGGCGTGCAAATGAGCGCCGAACAGCGGGCCAGCCTCAAGGACAGCGAGCTGGCCCGAGCCCGAGAGGTCTGGCAGCGCAAGTTCGCCGGCCGCTGGCCTGAGGATGCCGCCATGCGCGCCAAGCAGACGCGTTTCCTGATCAGCCGGGGTTTTGGCAGCGAGGTGGTGCGCCGCGTCTTGCGCGGCCCGGCGGACGAGGACGAAAGCTGATCTCGACCGGCCGCCGCACCAGCCCTGCGTCCTTGATCCGGGTCAACCCTGAGTGAATTGTCACCTTGGGCGACCGCCGAACTGGCTGCGCGACAGCTTGGTGAAAGGCTTGGTGCAGTGCGACATGCTACATTCTCGCCCTGCGCAAATGCCCGGCGGGCGGCGGTTTCATGCCGTTAGATGCCGGTTTGCGAAGCCGTTTTGCCACCCATGTCTCTCTCATCCCCCACCTCCGAGCGCCGTTTGCTGCATCGCCGCGCCATCGATGTGCAGGTCTATGCACGCGATGATGGCCTCTATGAGGTCGAGGCTGGGTTGACCGACACCAAGACGCGCGACCTGCCTCTGGCCACGGGTCTGCGCCTGGCCGGTGACCCCATCCACGCCATGCAGCTCCTGCTGACGGTGGATGCCGAACTCAATGTGCTGGCAGCCCGCTCTGCCACCACCTGGATGCCTTACGCCGGCGTGTGCGACGAACATGGCGATGCCTACGGCCGCTTGGTCGGCCTAAACCTCATGAAGGGCTTCCGCCTGGGCCTCAAGGAGCGTCTGGCTGGCGTCAAGGGTTGCACGCACCTGACCGAGCTCTGCCAGATCCTGCCCACCGCCGTCATACAAGCCTTTGCAGGCCTGGTGCTGGATGTGCGTGAAGGCAGTGCTGAGGGCCTGCCGCCCTTCCAACTCGACCGCTGCCACGCCCTGCGACGCGATGGCGAGGTCGTTCGTACCCATTACCCTCGCTGGTACCGCAGTGCCGACGCAGCCTCACCGCTGGCCGCCGTCACCGCGATGCCCGCCTCCACTTCCTGACTTTCCTCACAAGCGAGACCCCTATGAAGATTCACGAGTACCAGGGCAAGGAAATCCTGCGCCAGTTCGGCGTGCCGGTGCCGCGCGGCATCCCGGCTTTCACGGTGCAAGAAGCCGTTGAAGCCGCTCAAAAGCTGGGCGGCCCGGTCTGGGTGGTCAAGGCGCAGATCCACGCCGGTGGCCGTGGCAAGGGCGGCGGCGTCAAGCTGGGCCGTTCGCTGGATGACGTGAAGTCGTTGTCCGAGCAGATCCTGGGCATGCAGCTGATCACGCACCAAACCGGCCCGGAAGGTCAAAAGGTGCGTCGCCTCTACATCGAAGAAGGCGCTGACATCAAGAACGAACTCTACGTCTCGCTGGTCACCGACCGCGGCACGCAGAAGGTGGCCTTCATCGCTTCCAGCGAAGGCGGCATGGACATCGAGGAAGTGGCCCACTCTACCCCCGAGAAGATCCTGACCGAGATGATCGACCCGCTGGTCGGCCTGACGGTCGAGCAAGCCAAGAAGATCGCCGGTGGCATCGGCCTGACGGGCCACTCGGTGGACCAAGCCGTCGACCTGTTCCAGAAGCTCTACAAGTGCTACATGGACACCGACGCGTCGCTGGTGGAAATCAACCCGCTGAACTGCGATTCCAAGGGCAATCTGATCGCCCTGGACGCCAAGTTCAACTTCGACGCCAACGCCCTGTTCCGTCATCCTGAAATCGTGGCCTACCGCGATCTGGACGAAGAAGATCCGGCCGAAGTGGAAGCCTCCAAGTTCGACCTGGCTTACATCAGCCTGGACGGCAATATCGGCTGCCTGGTGAACGGCGCCGGTCTGGCCATGTCGACCATGGACACCATCAAGCTGTTCGGCGGCGAGCCGGCCAACTTCCTGGACGTGGGCGGCGGCGCCACCGCCGAGAAGGTCACCGAAGCCTTCAAGATCATGCTGAAGAACCCTGAAGTGAAGGGCATCCTGGTCAACATCTTCGGCGGCATCATGAAGTGCGACACCATCGCCGAAGGCGTGATCACTGCCTGCAAGGCCGTGAACCTGTCCGTGCCGCTGGTCGTGCGCATGAAGGGCACCAACGAAGAGCTGGGCAAGAAGATGCTGGCCGAATCCGGCCTGCCCATCATCGCCGCCGACACCATGGCCGAAGCCGCGACCAAGATCGTCGCCGCTGTTGCCTGAGTCTGCCTAAGCCCACGCAAGGAAAAAAATCATGTCGATTTACATCAACAAAGACACCAAGGTCATCACCCAGGGCATCACCGGCAAGACCGGCCAGTTCCACACCCTGGGCTGCCAGGCCTATGCCAACGGCAAGAACGCCTTTGTGGCTGGCGTGAACCCCAAGAAGGCCGGCGAGAAGTTCTCGGACATCCCAATCTACGCCACGGTCAAGGAAGCGGCTGCGCAAACCGGCGCCACCGTGTCGGTGATCTATGTGCCGCCCGCAGGCGCCGCTGCTGCCATCTGGGAAGCCGTCGAAGCCGACCTGGACCTGGCCATCTGCATCACGGAAGGCATCCCCGTCCGTGACATGCTGGAAATCCGCAACAAGATGAAGGCCAAGGAAGCGGCCGGCGGCAAGAAGACCTTGCTGCTGGGCCCCAACTGCCCCGGCCTGATCACGCCCGATGAAATCAAGATCGGCATCATGCCCGGCCACATCCACCGCAAGGGCCGCATCGGCGTGGTCTCGCGCTCGGGCACGCTGACGTACGAAGCCGTGGCACAGCTGACCGAAATCGGCCTGGGCCAGTCCAGCGCCGTCGGTATCGGTGGCGATCCGATCAACGGCCTGAAGCACATCGACGTGATGAAGGCCTTCAACGACGATCCGGACACCGACGCCGTCATCATGATCGGTGAAATCGGTGGCCCGGACGAAGCTGAAGCCGCTCGCTGGTGCAAGCTGAACATGAAGAAGCCGGTGGTCGGTTTCATCGCTGGCGTGACCGCCCCTCCGGGCAAGCGCATGGGCCACGCAGGCGCACTGATCGCCGGTGGTGCCGACACGGCCGATGCCAAGCTCGCCATCATGGAAGAGTGCGGTTTCACCGTGACCCGCAACCCGTCGGAAATGGGCAAGCTGCTCAAGGGCCTGCTCTGATTCGCTGAGAGCTGGCCACGGCGGCCGGCCGGTGCCGAATGCGTAATTTCACGCATCGCGCCGGCCTCGCCTGGCACCAGACTGCACGCTCCGCCGTGCAGCCACGCAAAAAGGGGCAGCAGCCCCTTTTTTCATGCCTGCGTGCTTTGAACCATGCCTTCGCTATAGTGGGGCGCGACGCCGATGTCAGGCGTGCGCTCCCGGCAGGCAGCAACTGTTGAAACGAGTATGGACACCTTGACGAGTCCCGAATTCTGGTTGGCCGTCGGCCAGATCATCATGATCGACATCCTGCTGGGTGGCGACAACGCGGTGGTCATCGCCCTGGCTTGCCGCAAGCTGCCCGATGCGCAGCGCACCAAGGGCATCATCTGGGGCACCGCCGGCGCCATCGTGCTGCGCGTGGTGCTGATCTTCTTTGCCCTGACCCTGCTGCAGGTGCCGTACCTGAAGATTGTCGGCGCCGCCTTGCTGCTGTGGATCGGCATCAAGCTGCTGGTGCCGGAAGATGAAGACGAGCACGGCAACATCCAGGCCAGCGACAAGCTCTGGGCCGCCGTCAAGACGGTGATCGTGGCGGATTTCGTCATGAGCCTGGACAACGTGATCGCCATCGCCGGTGCGGCGCAAAGCAGCGGCGGCGACCACCAGATGCCGCTGGTGATCTTTGGTCTGCTGGTGTCCATCCCCATCATCGTCTGGGGCAGCCAACTGGTGATCAAGTTGATGGACCGCTTCCCGGCCGTCATCACCCTAGGCGCCATGCTGCTGGGCTGGATCGCGGGCACCATGGCCGTGGGTGACCCGGCCCTGAGCAGCTGGGTGCCGACCGTACCGGGCGCCAAGGAAGGCAGCAGCCAGGTGATGCCGGCTCTGCACTACGGTGCCGGCGTGGCGGGTGCGCTGCTGGTGTTGGCGCTGGGCCGCTGGATGGCCTCGCGGCAGAAGCCGGCCGAGGCCTGAGCGGCCGC
This sequence comes from Roseateles sp. GW835-FHT13E02, assembly GCF_058794035.1. Classification (NCBI taxonomy): domain Bacteria; kingdom Pseudomonadati; phylum Pseudomonadota; class Betaproteobacteria; order Burkholderiales; family Sphaerotilaceae; genus Roseateles; species Roseateles sp. GW835-FHT13E02. The sequence goes on along the minus strand of NZ_JBXAGJ010000020.1, from coordinate 106,850 downwards.
CGCGTGCAAGAACACAGGTGAACGGGCATGGCAGGTTTCTGGAAACGGTGGCTGGGCAAGCCCGACACGGTGGATGGCGAAGCCTCGACGGTGCCCGAGGCCTACCCGACGCTCAGCCCGGCCGGACCGGGCCTGCAAGCCTATGAGCTGCAACGTGAGTTGGGGCGCGGCGCCATGGCCGTGGTGCACCTGGCACGCGAGCGCGCCAGCGGCCAGTTGGTGGCCATCAAGCGCCTGGCGCTGCAGCGCGAATTCGCCGCCGAAGACCTGATCGATGTGCGCCAGCGCTTCATGCGCGAGGCTCGTGCCGCCGGTCATCTGCAGCATCCTGACATCCTGCATGTGCTCGACGCCGGCGAGGCGGGCGCAGATGCCTGGATCGCGATGGAGTATGTCCAGGGCAAGGACCTCAGCCACTTCACCCGGCCGGGTCAGCTCCTGCCCTTGCGTGAGGTGCTGCACTTGGCGCGGCGCCTGGCGCTGGCCCTCGATTACGCGCATGGCCAGGGTGTCGTGCACCGCGACATCAAGCCCGCCAACGTGATGCTGGATCGCGAGCACGATGTCCTCAAGATCATGGACTTTGGCATCGCCCGCATTGCCGACGGCAGCCGCACCCGTACCGGCCTGGTTTTGGGCACGCCGTCCTTCATGTCGCCTGAGCAACTGGCCGGGCTCAAGGTGGACGGGCGCAGCGATCTCTATTCGCTCGGCGTCATGGTCTACCAGCTGCTGACCGGCCACCTGCCGCATCAATCGGATTCCATGGCCAAGCTGATGTACCAGATCGCCAACGAGCCGCCGCCCGATGTGCGCCACCATCGCCCCGGTCTGCCCGAGTCGCTCGCGCTGGTGCTGGCCCTGGCGCTGGAAAAGCGGCCCGAGTTGCGCTATGCCAGCGGCGCGCAGATGGCCCAGGATCTGGAGGCCGTGCTGCAGCAACTGCCGGCCACCGCGCCGGCGGCAGAGGCCGTTTCCGGGACGGAAGCCCCAGTGCCGGTGACGACGAAGCCCGAGTCGGGGACTGTCGACGCTTTTGCACAAACAGTCCGCTTGAATAAGGCGGAAGCAGGGCAAAATCCCCCCGCATCGCAACCAGACACAAAGCCATGACCCTGGAGTTCTTCAGCGCCACCGATGTCGGCCGCGCCCGCGACAACAACGAGGATTCGGTTGCTCTGGATGAGTCCGTGGGTCTGGCGGTGCTGGCCGATGGCATGGGGGGTTACAACGCCGGTGAAGTGGCGAGTCAGATGCTGACCGGCTTCATCCGAGCCGAGCTGGGTCGGTGGCTGAAAGAGGCCGGAGCCACGGCCAGCGTCGGCGATGTGCGTCGCGCCATGGACATCTGCGTGGACAACGCCAACCGCGCCATCTTCAATGCCGCCAACACCAACCCGCGTTATGCCGGCATGGGCACGACCCTGGTGCTGGGTGTGTTCCGGCCCGAGGGCTTGCTGCTGGGGCACGTCGGTGATTCACGCGCCTACCGCTTGCGCGGTGGCCAGCTGACCCAGATCAGCCGCGACCATTCCCTGCTGCAAGAGCAGCTCGACGCTGGCCTGCTGACGCCTGAAGAGGCAGTCTTCTCCAGCAACAAGAATCTGGTCACGCGCGCGGTCGGCGTAGAAGACGCTGTCATGCTGGAGTTGCACCAGCATGAAGTTCAACCTGGGGATCTCTACCTGTTCTGCTCGGACGGTCTGTCCGATATGCTGGACGACGATGCCCTGCGCCAGTTGTTGATAAACCACCCTTCGCTGTCCGAAGCGGCCCAAGCCTTGATAGATGGGGCCAATGACATGGGCGGCCGGGATAATATCGCGCTGGTGCTGGTTCGTGCCGAGGGCCGCGTGCGGTCGGAAGGGCGGGCCTGGTGGCCGTTTGGCAAGCGCTGATGGGCTGGTTTTCGGCCGTGAGGCCTGTCGCGACCGGTCGCCGACTCGGGCATCGTCTGTAGCAGTCACAACTCTTGCGGCGCACAGAGGGCTGCCGCCAACACAAGTAAGAAGACAACAGGATCGAGGTCAAAGCATGGGCAAGCTGGTGGTGTCGCTCGACGGCGTGGTGATCAAGGACGTGCAGATCACAAAGGACAAGACCACGCTCGGGCGCCGGCCCTACAACGATATCGTGATCGACAACCTCGCGGTCAGCGGTGAGCATGCCGTGCTGCAGATGGTGGGCGCCGATGTCTTCATCGAAGACCTCAATTCGACCAACGGCACCTACATCAACGGCAAGGCGATCAAGAAGCAGCTGCTGGCCAACAACGACATCGTCGAGATCGGCAAGTACAAGATCAAGTTCCTGCTCGAGGACAGCGGCGACTACGAAAAGACCATGATCCTGAAGCCTGGCTCGGGTGCGCCCAGCGGCTTCGGTCTGCCATCCAATTTCGGCTCCCTGCCCTCGGCCTCGGCGGCCGCACCAGCCACCATTCGGGTGCTCACCGGTGCCGCAGCCGGTCGTGAGGTCAGTCTGACCAAGGTGGTCACCACCGTCGGCAAGCCTGGCGTGCAGGTGGCCTCCATCACCAAGCGCCCCAGCGGTTATGTGTTCGCCCATGTGGAAGGTGCTGCACGGCCCAATGTCAATGGCGTGCCGCTGACCAGCGAGTCGGTCGCCCTCAAGAGCGGTGATGTGATCGAGTTGGCCGGCACGCAAATGCAGTTCGTGCAGGGCTGATCGCCCCGGCCGTCCCGGTTTCAGGCTTCAGAGCGCCACAAAGTTGGCCTGAATTGCCGGCAAATGGCGCCAAGCTGGGATTAACCCTGCTGTTGCGCCCGCCTTTGTGCGCAATGCGCCGTGCACAATCTGTCACACAGGCAGTCGCATGGGCATGGCACCGCTGCCTGGCCAAGATCATTGACTTGCAAACTGATCGCGTCTGCGCGGGCTGGATGCCGCCTGCGCCACGCCAGCGTATCGGGTGCCGCCCTTGCTTTCGAAAGGCCGCTGTGAGTTTCGATACGTCATCCGCTGCCGATCTGACCTTGCCGCATCGCCAGCCCCCGGGCACGTCCTTGCGGCGCCGCACGGTCTGGGTGGTCCTGCTGCTGAGCGTGTTTCTGGTGGGCGTGACGGATGCCATCCATCTGCGCCATCAGGCCCAGGCGCATGCCGCGGCCTTCGAGGCCGAACTGTTGGCCCTGCCCAAGGTCTACGGTCAAGCCCTCGCCAGCAGCATGGCTGAGCTCAGCGCGGGGGAGCGGCCGGGCGGTGCCACCCAGGTGTTGATCGACAAGCTCAAGGCGCGGCCTGGGGTGTTGTCGGTCGAGCTGAAGACTTCGAGCGGCGCGGTGCTTGCCAGTGGTGATGCCAGCCTGCGTGGTCAGGCCGATGTGCGTCAGATCGATTTCGAGCTCGGCCCGCCGGCCTCGGGCGGTGCCCTGGTGCAGGTGTTGGCGCAAGAAGAAGCGGCGCAACGGGCTTTCATGCGAGAGGCCTTGCCGGCCCTGCTTTTGCGCGATCTGGCGCTGGTGATGTTGTTGAGCCTGAGTCTGATGCTGGTGCTGGATCGCATGATGCTGCGGCCTTTGCGTCGACTGGCCGATCGCGCGGATGAGCTGGATCCGCTTGATGCACCGCAGGCTTTGAGCCATGCGGCCTTGGCCGAACAGCCGGCGGAGCTGGCGCGCGTCTCGCGCTCGCTGGCGCGGGTGCAGCAGGGCCTGTGGCTGCAATGGCAGGACGAAAGCCAGCGCGTCTCCCAATTGCAGCAGCAACTGCAGGCCCAGAGCCAGCAATTGCTGGCGGCACAGCAGGCTTTGGAGCAAAAGAACCGCGAACTGGGCAGTCTCAGCCGATCCGATGCCTTGACCGGTCTGGCCAATCGGCGCGAGTTCGACGAAGCCTTGCGACGCGAGTTCAAGCGCGCCCAGCGGCAGCGCGGCCAGCTGGCGCTGGCGGTGCTCGACCTCGACCATTTCAAGAGCTACAACGAACGCTACGGCGCAGCCGCGGGCGATCTGGTGTTGCAGCGTTTCGCGCAACTGCTCAGCGAGCGCTTCAAGCGTGACACCGATTTCGTGGCCCGCCTGGGTGGGGAAGAGTTTGTGGCCTTGCTGCCCGGCTTCGGCCTGGACGTCACGCAAGAGCTTTTGGAGCAGCTGCGCGAAGAGCTGCGTGCCCTGGCCCTGCCGCATGAGGGCGGTGTGAGTGGCCCGTGGCTGACGGTGAGCATCGGCCTGGCGGCCTACAGCCCGGCGCATCCCTATCTGAGCCCGCAAGCTTTGATGCAAGCGGCCGATGAGGCGCTCTACATCGCCAAGCATGCCGGTCGTGACCGGATCAGCCTGGCTTCATCCAGCAGCTTGGCCGAGCGCGTCTGATTTTCAAAGCCCGCCCCGGGGCTGGCGGGTTCAGCCGCGCTCGTGTTCCTTGGCAGTTTCCAGCTGCTCGGTGATGCGGCGGGCGGCGCGCAGCATCAGGGCTTCGTCCAGCGAGGCCTGAGGTGCGATTTCATGTGCCACGGTTTCCAATTGGGTCACGTCACTCAGCAGCACGCTGGCGATGGTTGAGATGGCACTGATGCCGCGCCGCTGCAGGGTGTCGGGCATTTGCAAGGTGGCTTGCACTTCGACATGGTGGCGCACACTCGCCACGGCCGCTGGCGCCAGGCCCCAGCTTTCGCACAGTGCCGCCCCGAGCGCATCGTGGCTGACGCCGAAGGCGGTGCGCTCCAACTGCACGAGCTCTGCATCAGATCCGGCCGCGCGCAGCATGGCGGGGTAATGCGACGGCGCATGCCGGTAGAGCACGGCCTTGCCGCATTCCTCGAACAAACCCGCGGAATGGGCGGCCCAAGGATCCACGCCCAGCATCTGGCCCATGCGACCCATCATCAGGCCGCGCTCGGCCGCGCGTTGCCAGACCGGTTCCAGCTCCGCAGCGGGCGGGAAAGCCGCGCGCAAGCCCATCTCAAACGTGATGGCGGAGACCTCGCGCAGCCCCAGATAGGTCAGCGCCTGCTGTACGGTTTGCACCCGGCCCCGCAAGCCGTAAAGCGAGGAATTGACCGCTTTGAGCACTGCGGCCGCCAGGGCCATATCGGTCTCCACCAGGGACGAGATGGCGTTCAGATCGATGTCCTCCTCGGACATCAGCATCGACAGCTGCACCAGTACTTCAGGCTGGGTGGGGATCTCGATGTCGAGTGTGCGCAAATTCGGATCGACTGGCATGGTGGGTGGTCCTTCCCTGTTTGGCCCCAATGGTAGCGGGACTGGCGCAGGGGCTGGTTACAAAAAGCTCAGCGAAAGAAGGCGTCCCAGGCCGTTTTCAGGATCAGGGCCGACACCACCAGCACGAACATCGAGCGCACAAAGCCGGCGCCACGCGCCAAGGCCATGCGGGTGCCGAACAGGCTGCCAATCACATTGGCCACGGCCATCACCAGAGCGACCTGCCACCAGATGTGGCCGGTGCTGCCAAACAACATCAAGGCAGCGGCGTTGGTGGCTGTATTCATCAGCTTGGCGGTGGCCGAGGCATGGAGAAAGTCGTAACCCAGCAAGCGCACGAACAGGAAGACGAAGAAGCTGCCGGTGCCAGGGCCGAAAAAGCCGTCATAGAAACCGATCAGCAGGGCAATAGCACCGGCGACCGCGGTTTCGCGCCAGCCCTGGTGCCGAGGCGCATGGTGCCGTCCCATGTCCTTTCGCACCAGGGTGTAGATCAAGACGGCCAACAGGATCACCGGCAAGGCGCGACGCAGGAAGCCGGGGTCAATCTGAGTGACCAGCCAGGCGCCGCCGAAGCCGCCCACCATGGCCAGGGCTGCTGCCGGTAGCAGGGCGGACCAGTTTAGCTGGACACGCTTGGCATATTGAAGCGTGGCCCAGGCAGTGCCCCAGATCGAGGCGCCTTTGTTGGTGCCGAACAAGGTGGCCGGCGCGGTTTGCGGATAAACGCTGAACAGGGCGGGCACCAGCACCAAGCCGCCTCCGCCCACCACCGCATCAATGAATCCAGCCAGGAGCGAGGCAAGGGCGACAGTCAGCAAATCCATGGAGAAGCGTTCGGAGCAGGGCGCGGCGGGGCCAGCGAGCGCGGCCACGAGAGCCGCAAATGAAACGGGCACCTGAAGTGGCTTCAGGTGCCCGTCGATTGTGACTGTGTCACTTTATACGTCGTGCTATCACTACAACTTGAGTTTGTCTCCTCAGCCCCGCCTGGCACCGTCCGTTCGCACGGCCTGTGCATCGAGTGATGCGAATGTAGGCAGCTGGCCCTGTGCACGCACTTGGGGTTTTTACGGGCATTTCGCACCAAGATAGTGAAGTAAGCGTGTGCACACTTTTGATGCCGGTGAGTTTTCACCGTCTCTGGGGCTGCGAATGCATGCCCCGGCCTGGGGCTGCCGGTCCTGCAAATATGGGGGCGCTCGGCACGCCAAAGAGCGCATGTGTGGCATTTCTGCACAGCATGCGGGTCGGCACTTGTAGATCCGGAAGGCGGAAAACGGTTTGCAATTCTTGTCTTCGAACCCGCAAGGCCTGTGAAAACATCCGGCCCATGAACGCTGTCGTGAGTCCACTCTCCAATCTTCTTTCTTGGCTGGGCCGCCGTGTGCGTTTCGGTCTGATGTGCGCCGTGCTGCTGAGCTTGCAAGCCTGTGGAGGAGGGGGCGGCGGCAGTAACAGCACAGGGAGCACACCCACGCCAGCGCCCAGTGCCACCAGCACCTATGGCCTCAGCCTGCCGCGCGCCGGCCTGGTGCCGGCCGATCTGGCCGTTCTGGTGGCTGAAGGCGATGCGCTCGGTGAATCCATTGCGGCCTACTACCTCAGCGCCCGTGGCGTGCCGGCCACCAACTTGATTCGCGTCAAGCTGCCCACCAAATCCGATGCCATTTCGGCCAGTGACTTCGCCACCCTCAAGGCTGAGATCGACGCCAAGCTGCCGTCAGGGATTCAGGCCTTGATGCTGACCTGGACCGCGCCGTCGCGCGTGGTGGGCACTTGTGCCATGGGCATCACCAGCGCTTTGGCGTTCGGCTATGACGCGAAGTCCTGTGTCTCGCCCGCCGGCAGCTGCCTCGCCACCCAGGCCTCGGCCTACTTCGACTCGGATTCCACCCAGCCTTGGACTGACCATCAGGTCCGGCCGGCCATGATGCTGGGCGCCCGCAGCCTGGAGGTCGCCAAGGCGCTGATTGACCGCGGCGTCAAGGCCGATGCCAGCCAGCCCTTGGGCGATGGGTATCTCCTGCGCACCAGTGACAATCTGCGCAGCACCCGTTGGAGTGACTTCAGCGCTTTGCCAGGCCTCTGGTCCGGCCGACTCAAGCTCAATTTCCTGGACAACTCGGCGGGCGGATCGCGTGACAGCGTGCAGGGCAGCAGCGGCGTTCTGTTCTATTTCACCGGCTTGGAGCTGACGCCGGGCTTGGCCACCAACACCTACCAACCCGGGGCGGTCGGAGACTCACTGACCTCGTACGGCGCACTCTTTCCCAACGGCGGGGGGCAAACCTCGGTCCTCGCCTGGCTCGACGCCGGCCTCACCGGCAGTTACGGCACGGTCGAGGAGCCCTGCAATTTCACGCAGAAGTTCTCCAAAGCCTCGGTGTTGATCGACCAGTACTACCGCGGCGCCACCTTGATCGAGGCGTACTGGAAGTCCGTGCAGCAGCCGGGCCAAGGCTTGTTCGTCGGCGAGCCACTGGCGCGACCGTTTGCCGACACCCCCAGCTTCAAGCTGGAGGGCAGCCAATACCTGATCAGCAGCCGCGCCCTGCGCCCGGGCGCGAGCTACAGCCTGGACTACCAGATCGGCGCTGCCGGCAGCTGGATCACCCTGGCCAGCTTCAAGCCCAGCAAGGCCGAAGTGCAGAACCTCAGCGCCCCCTTGCCGCCGGCCACAGCCACGGCCCTGCGCTGGCGCGGCCCCTGCCCGGCCCAGCCCAGCCAGCAATGCACTTTGGCGAGCAGCCCCTGATCCTGTGCTGCCTGCATTGCCTGTGATCGCCTGAGCGTACGGGCGGGAGGCCCGGCTGGCAAAATGGCACACCCTGCCGGCCCTGTCTTCATGTCCTCGACGCCTCCTCTCTCGCCCTCCAGCTTTCGCGTGTTGTCGCTCATCCCGCCGATGACGCAGCTGAACACGCCGTATCCGTCCACGGCTTACCTGACCGGCTTTCTGCGCTCGCGCCAGATCGATGCGGTGCAGGAGGACCTGGCCCTGGCCCTGATGTTGCAGCTGTTTTCGCGCGCCGGCTTGCTGGCCCTGCGCGAGCGCATCCAGGCTCTGGCGCCCGAGCAGCGCACGCCCATGGTCCAGGGCTTTGACGTCTACTTTGACCGTTATCTCTCGACCATCACGCCGACCATCGCGTTTCTGCAGGGGCGCGACCCGACCCTGGCGCACCGCATCAACAGCCGCGCCTTCCTGCCCGAGGGCCCGCGCTTTGATTCGCTCGATGTTTATGTCGACGAGGAAGGCGGCGACCCGCTTGCCTGGGCCTTCGGTGCCTTGGGCCTGCAGGACCGGGCGCGCCACCTGGCCACGCTTTATCTGAACGACCTGGCCGATGTGCTGCGCGAGGCGGTGGACCCACGCTTCGAGTTCGTCCGCTATGCCGAGTCCCTGGCCACCAGCCAGCCCACCTTCGACCCATTGGCTGAGGCTTTGGCCGCGCCGCTGAATCTGGTCGATGAAACCCTGCGCACCCTGGCCCTGGCCGCCGTGTCCAAGCACCAGCCGCAGCTGGTGCTGATCTCGGTGCCCTTCCCGGGCGCGGTCTATGCCGCCTTCCGCATCGCCCAGGCGATCAAGGCCGAGCACCCTGGCGTGGTGCTGGCCCTGGGCGGTGGCTTCGTCAACACCGAGCTGCGCGAGCTCAGCGAGCCGCGCGTGTTCGACTACTTCGACTACCTGACCCTGGACGCCGGCGAGCGCCCCCTGCTGGCGCTGCTGGAGCATCTGCAAGGCCGTCGCTCGCGCCAGCGCCTGGTGCGCACTTTTGTGCGCGAAGACGGCCAGGTCCGCTACATCAACTTCGTCGAGCCCGACATCGCGTTTGCCGAGGTGGGAACGCCCACCTGGGACGGTCTGCCGCTGGACCGCTATCTGTCCCTGCTGGACATGCTCAACCCCATGAACCGGCTCTGGTCCGATGGGCGCTGGAACAAACTGACCGTGGCGCACGGCTGCTACTGGAAGAAGTGCAGCTTCTGCGACGTCAGCCTCGACTACATCTCGCGCTATGAGGGTGCATCGGCCGCGACCCTCGTGGACCGCATCGAGTCCATCGTCGCCGAGACCGGCCAGACCGGTTTCCACTTCGTCGACGAAGCCGCGCCGCCCAAGGCCTTGAAGGCGCTCGCTGCTGAGTTGCAAGCGCGCCAGCTGGGCATCTCCTGGTGGGGCAATATCCGCTTCGAGAAGTCCTTCAGCCCGGAGCTTTGCCAGCAGCTGGCCGACAGCGGCTGCATCGCCATCTCGGGTGGCTTGGAGGTTGCGTCCGACCGATTGCTGAACCTGATGAAAAAAGGCGTCTCGGTCGACCAGGTCGCGCGCGTGACCAAGGCCTTCACCGACGCCGGCATCCTGGTCCATGCCTACCTGATGTACGGCTTTCCGACCCAGACCGTGCAGGACACGGTCGACGCGCTTGAATATGTGCGCCAGTTGTTCGAGAACGGCTGCATCCAGAGCGGCTTTTTCCACCGCTTTGCCTGCACCGTGCACTCGCCCGTGGGCCAGAAGCCGGAAGAGTTCGGCGTGCAACTGCTGCCCCTGCCGCCCAGCCCTTTCGCCAAGAACGATGTCGGCTTTGTCGACCCCACGGGCGTGGATCACGATGTGCTGGGCCAGGCGCTCAAGAAAGCCATTTACAACTACATGCACGGCATCGGCCTGGAGCAGGACGTGCGCAGCTGGTTCAGCATCAAGGTGCCCAAGACCACGGTGGCGCGCCACCGCATTGCCCGCGCCCTAACGCAGGCGCATTGACGGTCGAGGCCGCACGCGCTCCTGCCGCTCGTTCAGCCAGGCGCTGAATGCCTGCAGCAGGGGCTCGTAGCGCTCAGCTTGGGTTTCCAGTGTCTGCAAGGCCAGCACAGCCGCCTCCAGCGTCGAGCGCTGCTCGGCCCGCTCCGCCTTGCGGTGGTCGGCATAGCGGGAGGGTGGCGGGTCTTGCAGGGTCAGCCGCGGCAGGGCTTGCAGGGCCGGGTTGAGCCAGAGCATCTTGCGGCTCTTGCGCCAGGTGGCGTCGATCACGACCAGGCGCAGCGGTCGGTCATCGTTCGTCGTGGGCTCGAACATCGGCTCGGTCTGGCCCGGCGTGGGCGGGTAGAGCAGCAGGGCATGCCGCCCGTCTTGATGCAGGGCGGCCTGCAGCGCGGCCGGGTCGAATTGCTCGCCCACCCACAGGCGGCAGCGGGCCAGGCTCAAGCGCAGCAGACGCGCCGAACCCTTGGCCTGGTGCTGTTCCTGCGGGTGCTGCAGCAGCAAGAGTTCGACCGGGTTGTCGATGGCCTGCGCCCAGCGGCACAGGCAGCTCGGGGTGGGCAGCTCGCAGCGAGGGCAGCGCGGGCGCCCGGCTGGGGGCGGAGACGCTTCAGGCGAAAGATCGGTCGGCATGGCGGCCGTGATCAGAACACAGGCGTGCCGCTGCAGCGGCCTGTGGCGCCGTGCGGGCTCAGGCTGCCTGGCGCGCTGGAGCCCCCGCCAGACCGCGCTGCGGGCGCGAGTCCAGCTCGGAATCGAGGTCGGAGTCCAAGTCCGATTCCAGTTGCGAGCTCAGCTGCGAATTCAGCTGAGATTGCCGTGCCTTGCGCTGCCGACGCAGCCGCGCCGACCAGCGGCCGGCCGAGAGGATGGCCAGCAGCACCGCCACGCCGTTCAGCGAACCCCAGAGCGGCGGCACGGTGGATGAGAGCAGCAGGCCGGTCAGCGAGGGCTGGTAGCCACCGGCGCGGCTGCTGACTTCCAGCACGCCGGCCAGCAAGGCCAGCAACCAGGCCAAGCCCATGCCACCCAGGCACCAGGCCGTGGTCGGGTGGCGGCTGTGGCCGCGCTGCGGCCGCACGGTGTAGAAGGCCCAGACCCAGGCCATGCCGTAGAGCAGCACCGCGATCAACACAGCCTGGGCAAGCTGCAGCGTCCAACTGCCGCTGCCACCCAAAAGGCTTTGCAGACTCAAAGGCCAACGTTGACTGGCCAGGCTGTGAGCCAACCCCAGGGCGCTGAGGTAGAGCAAGGCGCCGGACACAAAGGACCAGATGCGTCTTGCGGTTCTGATTTCGCTGCCCATGGCGATGCGTTGGCTCCGTACGTCTGAGGATGACAAATGCGTCAACTCGATTCTGGGTGCCGCACTGTTGGCCGCCCAGAGGCCGCGCACCCGCAGACCGGGGGACCGCAGCTCGCGTAGATGGCGCAAGCGTTGAATCCGTCACGTTTTTCGGCCCTCGGTCCGCTGTTCAAGGCCGGGTGTTTGCGCTCAAAGCCTGGGAACGTTGGCCCGCTGAAGCAGAGGCAAGGCCGCGATGCGAGACTCGATCTCGGCCATCATCTGCCGGTAGGCGGGCGCATCGATGCCGCCGTAGCGCTGCTGGAAGGCCTCGGCGCTGAGGAACTCGGGCAGGTCGGCCACGCCGGGCATGAAATCCAGCTCGTGCAAACCGACCCGCATCAAGGCTTGCAGGCTGCGCGGGGCGTCCTTGGCCAGCAGGCCGAAGCGGGTGCCGGCCCGGTCGGCGGCGATGTCGTTGAAACTGAAGCCGCTGCCGCCGCGCGAATCCGCCACTTCCTTGTAGACCCCGATGGCATCGGCCAGCGGCCCGCTGCCTTCCAGCGCCAGCACGGCCGAGACCAGGAAATGCTGGGGGAAATCATCGCGCCCTGCCAGGGTCACCATGCGCGGCAGCGGCTGCGGCCAGGCGCGGGCGCTGGGCAGCAGCTTGCTCCAGCGTTGGCCGGTGGAAAACAGGGCCAGGGTCAGCAAGGCGGCGCGGTTCTCGGCCACGGGGTCGGCGTCCGGGGCTTCGCTGCGGGCGCGGGCCAGCTCGAAGATGGGCGGCATCAGGAGTGCCAGGGAAACTGAGCTGCCCGGCGGGTAGGCTGCACTGATCTCGACCAGGCGCCGGTTGTAGGCTTGGGCTCGCTCCTGTTCGTCCGGGGTCCAGAAGGCGCCCAGCACATGATCCAGGCTGTCGGCTTGCCAGTGGTAGCCGAGCAGCAGCTCCTGGGGATTGAAGCGCAGGGACTCCACCAGTTCGCCGGCCCGTTGGGCCTGAACCGACAAGGCCAGATGGCCCAGCCCCCGCCGCAAGGCCGCTTCCGCCAGCCAGGCTGGCAAGGGCAGGTGGCCCAGGCGCAGTTCTTCCACCTGGGGCAGGGCAAGTGTCTGGCTCAGCCGGGCCTCCAGATTCAGCCAGACCCCCAGCGCCGGCATCTGCAAGCTGGCTTGCAGTCGGGCCGTGCCCGCCTGCAGCTGGATCTGCGCAGCCCCGCGGCCTTGGCCGTAGCGCTGGGCCAGTTGCATGAGCATCAGATTGAGCTGGCGCTCCTCGATGCGCAGCAGGCGATGCGGGCTGGCTTGGAGGCGGCGCGGGTCATTGCGGCGCAGAAAGTCCTTGGTGCTCTGGATCTCTTCGGGTTTCAGGCCGCCGTCGATAGGCTCGACAAGGGGCCGGCTTTGCACGGCCAGTGTGGCGGCGATTGCGATCAGAAGCAGGGGGCTGAGCAAGAGCCAGGGCCAGAGCCGGCGCGAGCGGCGAGGCGAGACGGAGGCGGGGTCGAGAGACGCAAACTTCATGGCAGTCAGTCTGCCAGCAAAGCCGCGCTCCGACCGTTCGTCAGCCGCCGCGTCTTCGCCCGCCCCCGACAATGCGCGCCATGTTGGAGACTTCTGCCGCATCAGCCGCCCCCCCAGGCCCTTTGGCCCCGCGCATCTGGCCGCCCACGGCCGAGGTCCTGGCGCGCCTGTTCGAGCGTGGCCGGCTGCAGCGCGCGCGCCAGTTGCAGGGCCAGATCCTGGAGCTCCGTTCCGACGGCCAGGGCGCCAGTGCCCGGGTGCGCGGTGCACGCGAGCAGGTCTTCGAGCTCGATTTGCAAGGTGTGGCCGATGCCTCCGGCCAGCCGCGCTACAGCGCCCTGTGCAGCTGCCGCACCCAGCGCTTTTGCGAGCATGCCGCGGCGGTGTTGCTGCGCTTGCAGACCGAGGCCGATGCGCCGCTGCGCGAGGCCCTGCTGCAGCAATGGGTGCAGGCGCTGCGCCGCAAGGCCAGCCGCGAGGAGCTCAAACGCCTGCCGCCGCTGCCCGAGGCCGATGCGGCGCGCTTGATGGATTTGCTGCTGCGGGGAGATGAGGAGGAGCAAGCGCCGGGGGCCTCAGCTGCGGCCGATCTGCCTGCGCCGCCTGCCGAGCCTGACCTGGGCGTCGAGCCCGCGCGCTTCCAGCCCGAGCTGCGCCTGATGACCCTGGGCCGCGGCGACGGCCTGCTGGGTCTGGCCCCTGGTGGCCGGCTCGGGCCGCGCGGTGACCATGTCAGCGTCGCCCAGTTGCACTGGGTCTACCGATTCGAGGATGGCTGCCGCTGGCAGACCGAGGCGCCACGCTCGCTCTTGAACAGCCGACCGCCCGCCCAGCAGCGGGTGGACACCTCCAGCGGCCCGCGTCGCCTGGCCCGCGATCTGCTGGCCGAGGCCGAGGCGCGCGATCAGCTCTGGGCCAGCGGCCTGGTCCCGCTCGCGCCCGAGCAGCTGCAGTGGCGTCACCCCAGCGCCGCCCAGGGCCTGGAAGCCTTGTGGACGCTCAGCCAGGAGGAGTTCTTCGCCGCCTTCTGGCTGGAGCGGGTGCCGGCGCTGCAGGCGGCGGGCTGGAAGGTGGAGGTGCGCCCCGGCTTTGCCCACCGGCCCGCCCCGGCCGAGGCCTGGCAGCTCAAGATCGAGAAGCTGGGCTTGCCGGGCAGAAAGGGCTCCTGGCTGCTCAGCCTCGGGGTCGAGGTGGACGGCGAAACCCTGGACCTGGCGCCCATGATCGCCGACCTGCTGCGCCGCGATGCGCGCTGGTTCGATGCCGAGGCCATTGCCGGCATCGATGACGCGGCCCTGATCCTGCTGCACGCGCCGGGCGGCCGCCGTATCGAAGCGCCGGGCTCCATCCTCAAGCCCATCATCGGCGCCATGGTGGATCTGCTCAGCGACCCCAAGCGGGCCGAAGGTCCGATCCCGCTCAGCGATTGGGACGCCGGCCGCCTGCTGGCGCTGGACACGCGCAGCGGCTGGCAGTTCCAGGGCGACGCCGATTTGCGCCGCCTGGCCCAGCGCCTGCAGCAGGCCGGCAGCCCGCAACCGGTGGCGCCGCCGCAGGGCCTGGCGCTGACGCTGCGACCGTACCAGCGCAGCGGCCTGGCCTGGCTGCAATACCTGCGCGAGCAGGGCCTGGCCGGCATCTTGGCCGATGACATGGGCCTGGGCAAGACCGCCCAGGCGCTGGCCCATCTGCTGCTCGAAAAAGAAGCAGGTCGCCTGGACCGGCCGGCCCTGGCCGTGCTGCCCAGCTCCCTGCTGTTCAACTGGCTGGCCGAGGCTCGCCGGGTGGCGCCGGGCCTGCGCGTGCTGCTCTTGCAAGGGCCGGAGCGGGCGCGCGACTTTGCCTGTCTGGGCGAGTTCGACCTGGTGCTGTCCACCTACCCGCTGCTGTGGCGCGATATCGCGGCCTTGGCGGCCCAGCCCTGGCATCTCTTGATCCTGGACGAGGCGCAGACGGTCAAGAACGCGGCCAGCCGGGCGGCGCAAGCGGTGCGCCGCCTGAACGCGCGCCACCGGCTCTGCCTGACCGGCACGCCGCTGGAGAACCATCTGGGCGAGCTCTGGGCGCAGTTCGATTTCCTGATGCCCGGCTTCCTGGGCGATGCACGGAGTTTCGCCCGCTTGTGGCGCAAACCCATCGAGGAAAACGGCGAAACCTTGCGCGCCCAGCTGCTGGCCCAACGCGTGCGGCCTTTCATCCTGCGCCGGCGCAAGGACCAGGTGGCGGCCGAGCTGCCGCCCCTGACCGAGGTGACGCGGCGGGTGCAGCTCTACGGCGCCCAGCGTGATCTCTACGAGAGCGTGCGCGTGGCGGCCGACACCCAGGTGCGGCGCGTGCTGGCCCGGCGCGGCTTTGCCGGCGCACAGATTTCGGTGCTGGATGCCTTGCTCAAGCTGCGCCAGGTCTGCTGCGACCCGGCCCTGGTCAAGGGTGTGGATTTGGCTGCAGACATGGGCCGGGCGAAGCTGGAGCTGCTGGAGCAGATGTTGCCCGAGCTGCTGGCCGAGGGGCGGCGGGTGCTGGTGTTCTCCCAGTTCACCGAGATGCTGGGCTTGATCGAAGCGCTGCTACGGCAGCTGGCGCTGCCCAGCCTGACGCTCAGCGGCGACACGCCCATTGGCCAACGCGGCGAGATCGTGCGGCGCTTCCAGGCCGAGGAAATACCGCTGCTGCTGGTCAGCCTCAAGGCGGGCGGGGTGGGATTGAACCTGACGGCGGCCGACACGGTCATCCATGTCGACCCCTGGTGGAACCCGGCGGTCGAAGCCCAGGCCAGCGCGCGGGCGCACCGCATCGGCCAGGACAAGCCGGTGTTTGTCTACAAACTGGTGGTGGGCGGCAGCATCGAGGAGCGGATGCTGGAGCTGCAGGCCCGCAAACTGGCCCTGGCGCAGGGCGTGCTGGGCGAGGACGGGGCCGATGCAGCCAAGTTCAGCGCCGAGGATTTGGCGCTGTTGCTGGCGCCGCTGGGCTGAGGCTGAAGGGAATCGTGTTCTTGTGCGAGCGAGGACTCAGTGGCTCGAAGCCTCGTGAGTTTTCGTCGCGAGCCGTCGCCAGGCTAGGCGGACGGAGCGCAGGGACCGGAACGTACTTCCTGTACGTGAGGATCCCGAGCAGCCGGCCAACAACGCCTGGCGGCGGCGCAGCAGAAAACTCAGCGCTTGCGGTCGAAGCGGAGTGCGCGGGCCAGGCTGCGGCGATCGCAGGCGAAGTTGCCGGATTCAAAAGCCTCGTGCTTGCGGCCCTTGTTGTCCAGCGATGCCCAGTCGGGGCAGGGCATGCGACGCGGTTGTTGTTCGGGGTGCTGCTGAGTTTTCATGGCGATTCAGAGGCCTTGCGGCTGCTGCTACGACGGTAGCGACGGCTTGCAGGAGATCTGCCTTGGCTGTCGCTTGCTGGGTCAACGCGACAGGAAAACCCTCGGTTGACAGTGCCGGCAAGATTTTTTGCAGAGCTTTGCTGGGCCGGGCGTCGCCAGTTCGCAACGGCTTGACCTTGGATCAACGTCGGTGAATGCTTTGTCGCTAAGCTTCGCCACCATGCCCAGCCCTGTCGTGTCTGCCCTTCCGTCTTCGCCCGATGCCGCCCTCCAGCCCATGCTGGTGGCCTGCTTGTGCGCGGCCTGGTGCCGCACCTGCGACAGCTACCACGAGGTGGTGGCCGCGCTGCGTGAGCAGTTCCCGCAGCACCGCTTCATCTGGGTGGACATCGAGGATGACGAGGAGCTGGTGGGCGATCTGGAGGTGGAAACCTTCCCGACCCTGCTGATCGGTTCGGGCGCGCAGCTGCGCTTCATCGGCCCGGTCACGCCCCATCTGAGCACGGCTCAGCGCCTGCTGGCCACCGCGGCGGATCTGCCGGTGCAGGCCGGGCAGCCGGCCGCCCAGGCTTTGTTGATGCGTTTGCAGCGCAGCTGCTGAACCTGCGCGCGCCAAAAGCGGACAATCGCCGCTTTTGATTGCTCAGCCGCCCACGAGGCGCACCCCGCACCATGACAGTTCACCTGAAAGCCAAGGCGCCCAGCGGCGCCGTTGCCATCACCGTGGTCGACCGCGCCGCCTTCCAGGCCCTGGTGACCGAGCTGCCGGCGCCGACGCGCCACTGGCTGGCCACCCTGGGGTTCAAGGGCGCTGCCGACAGCTACGCCCTGGTGCCGGGCGCCGATGGCAAGCTGGGCCAGGTGTTCGCCGGTGTCGAGCACGCCGCCCATCCCTTCGCCCTGTCGGCCCTGCCGCAAGCCCTGCCCGAGGGTGACTATGTGCTGTCCGAGCAGGGCCTGCAGCTGCGGCCTGAGCAGGCCGCCCTGTCCTGGGAGCTCGGCGCCTACCAGTTCGACCTCTACAAGCCGCGCCGCCGCGCCCCGGCCGCGCTTTACCTGCCGGCCGACGCCAGCGCCCAGCGCGGCATCGCCCTGGCCACGGCCATCTCGGCCACGCGCGATCTGGTCAACACCCCGGCCGAGCACATGGGCCCCGAGGAGCTGGCGCAAGCGGCCCAGCTGATTGCCAAGCAGCATGGCGCCAAGTTCAAGCAGATCGTCGGTGACGCGCTCTTGAAGCAGAACTTCCCGGCCATCCACGCCGTCGGCCGTGCCAGCACGCGTGCCCCGCGCCTGATCGAGCTGAACTGGGGCAGCCCGAAAGCCCCGCTGCTGAGCATCGTCGGCAAGGGCGTCTGCTTCGACACCGGCGGCCTCGATATCAAGCCGGCCGATGGCATGCGTCAGATGAAGAAGGACATGGGCGGCGCCGCCAATGCCCTGGGCCTGGCCGCCCTGGTCATGGCCTTCAAGCTGCCGGTGCGCCTGCAGGTGCTGATCCCGGCGGTTGAGAACTCGATCTCGGGCAATGCCTACCGCCCCGGCGATGTGATCAAGACCCGCCAGGGCCTGCACATCGAGATCGGCAACACCGATGCCGAAGGCCGCGTGGTGCTCAGCGATGCGCTGGCCTATGCCTCCGAGCACAAGCCCGAGCTGATCATCGACCTGGCCACCCTGACCGGCGCCGCCCGCGTGGCCCTGGGCGCCCAGCTGCCGGCCCTGTTCAGCAAGCATTTCGACACCGCGCGTGACCTGGTCGACCTGGGCCTGAAGCTGGAAGACCCGATGTGGCACATGCCGCTGTGGGCGCCCTACAAAGAGGGCATCGCCAGCAGCATCGGTGACATCGTCAACACCGGCCGCAATGCCCTGGGCGGCGCCATCAACGCGGCGCTCTTCCTCGAGTACTTCGTGCCCGAGCACCAGGACTGGCTGCACATCGACCTGTTCGCCTGGAACGATGTGGCCCGCGCCGGCCGACCGGTGGGCGGCGAGGCGCAGACCATCCGCACCCTGCTGGCCTATCTGGAGCAGCGTTTCAGCACCAAGAGCTGAGGGCGGCAGGGGCCGTCAGGCCCCGGCCAGGATCCAGGCCGCGGCCTTCTCCGCAATCATCAGCGTCGGTGAATTGGTGTTGCCGCTGGTGATGTTGGGCATGACGCTGGCATCGACCACGCGCAGCCCGGCCACGCCACGCACGCGCAGCCGGCTGTCCACCACGGCCATGGCGTCTTCGGCGCGGCCCATCTTGCAGGTGCCCACCGGGTGGAAGATGGTGGTGCCGATGTCGCCCGCAGCGCGCGCCAGCTCTTCTTCGCTTTCCAGCTGTGGGCCGGGCTTGATCTCTTCGGGCCGGTGGGCGGCCAGGGCTGGCTGGGCCACGATCTGGCGCGTCAGGCGCAGGGCGGCGGCGGCCACGCGCCGGTCGTGCTCGGTGGCGAGGTAGTTGGGCTGGATGCGCGGTGCCTCACTCGCATCGGGCGAGCGGATCTGCACCGTGCCGCGACTTGTCGGGTTCAGCTGGCAGACGCTGGCGGTGAAGGCATTGAAGGGGTGCAGAGGCTGGCCGAAGGCCTCCAGCGAGAGCGGCTGCACGTGGTACTCCAGATCCGGCCCGTCCGGATCGAGGCCGCTGCGCGCAAACGCGCCCAGCTGCGAGGGCGCCATGCTCATGGGCCCGCTGCGCTTGAGCAGGTATTCGAGCCCGATCTTGGCCTTGCCCCACCAGCTTTGCGTCAAGGTGTTGAGGGTGCGCGCGCCCTCGACCTTGTAGATGCTGCGGATCTGCAGATGGTCTTGCAGATTGGCGCCGACCCCGGGCAGGTCCTGCTGCACGGTAATGCCCAAGCTTTGAAGCAAGGCCGCCGGCCCCAGGCCTGAGAGCTGCAAAAGCTGCGGCGAGCCGATGGCGCCGGCCGCCAGGATCAGCTCGCCACCGGGGTTCAGCGCGACGCTTTCCTGGCCACGCGGCGTGCGCACTTCGGCGCCTTCGCACTGCAGCCCACCGCTCTCCGCGCGCGCCAGCGTCAGGCGCTGCACGGCCGCACCGGTCCAGAGTTCGAAGTTGGGCCGGGCATAGCAGGTCGGGCGCAGAAAGGCCTTGGCCGTGTTCCAGCGCAGGCCGGCGCGCTGGTTGACCTCGAAATAGCCCACGCCCTCGTTGCTGCCGGCGTTGAAGTCATCGCTGGCTGGGATGCCGGCCTGCACGGCGGCCGCGGCAAAGGCATCGAGGATGTCCCAGCGCAGGCGCTGGCGCTCGACCCGCCATTCGCCGCCGTGGCCATGGGCGGCCTTGAAGCCGGGGCTGGCGGGGCTGGCGCGGGTGGCTGTGTCGTCCAGGCGCCAGTGGTCTTCGTGCTTGATGAAATCGGGCAGGCAGGCCTGCCATCGCCAGGCCGGGTCGCCGGTGGCCGCCGCCCAGGCCTCGTAGTCGCGCGCCTGGCCGCGCATGTAAATCATGCCGTTGATGCTGGAGCAGCCGCCCAGCACCTTGCCACGCGGGTAGCGAAGGCTGCGGCCGTTGAGGCCGGGCTCCGCCTCGGTCTGGAACAGCCAGTCGGTGCGCGGGTTGCCAATGCAGTGCAGATAGCCGACCGGGATGTGGATCCAGTGGTAATCGTCCCGGCCGCCGGCCTCCAGCAGCAGCACGCGCTTGCTCGGGTCGGCCGAGAGCCGGTTGGCCAGCAGGCAGCCGGCCGTGCCGGCGCCCACGATGATGTAGTCGAACATGGCGGCGGCGCAGCGGGCTTCAGCGTGCCAGATGCGAGGCCAGCACCGGGAAGAGCTTGATCAGGCCGTCGGCCAGCAGCTCCACCGCCAGCGCGGCCAGGATCAGACCCATCAGCCGGGTCATGATGTTGATGCCGGTCTGGCCCAGCACGCGGGCGATGCGGCCGGCGGTCGAGAACACGCCGAAGGTCACCAGGCCCACCACCACGCCGTAGCCCACCAGAATGGCCAGCTCCCACCAGTGGCGGGTCTTTTCGGCGTAGATCACCATGGTGGAAATGGTGGCCGGGCCGGTCAGCAGGGGGATGGTCAGGGGCACGACGGCAATGCTGGCACCGGCGCTGAGCTTGCTGGAGCCTTCGCTGAGGTCTTCCTTGCGCGACTCGGCCGGCTGCGCGTTCAGCATCTGGATGGAGCTGATCAGGAGCAAGGTGCCCCCGCCGACCTGGAAGGAGGCCAGCGAGATGCCGAAGAACTCGATCACCTTGAGGCCGAACAGCGCGCTGATGCTGATGACCAGAAAAGCGCTGAAGCTGCTGACGCGGATGGTGTGCTGGCGCTGCTGGCGGTTGAAACCGGTCGTGAAATGAATGAAGAAGGGGATCACGCCGATCGGGTTGACGATGGCGAGCAGGGCAACGAGAGGCTTGTAGATGTCCATGGTCTTGATTGTGGGCCGGGCGGGCCGGCGACCAGGCCCTGGCGTGCTCCCGAATTACCCGCTCTTTCCGACCTCGGTGTGGATCCGCGGGGCGGCTTGCACCGAAGCGCGCTCCGTCGCGAGCGCGCGCAGCAGATCCAGCCCCTCGCTGGCGCGCGGGCCGTACCAGCTGATCAGCTCGCCATCGATCAGCTGCACCTGCGCCTGCGGGCACAGGGCCCGGGCCAGGGGCAGGTGGCTGGCGTCAAAGCGGTAGGGTTCCGAGCTGAGCAGCACCCGGTCGACCTGCTGCAGCCAGGGCTCATCGCCGCGCAGCTGCGGGTAGCGGGCCGCGCCGGTGTCGCCGCCGCGTTGGTTGGGCCAGGTCTGCCAGCCCACCTCGACCAGCATGCGGGCGATGTAGGTGTCGCGGGCCACCGTCATCCAGGGTTCGCGCCAGATCAGGTAGAGCACCCGCTCGCCCGGCCAGCCCTGTTGCCGGCAGGCTTGCAGGCTGTGGCTCAGGCGCTCGCTCAGGGCCTGGGCGCGCTCGCGAACGCCGGGCAGGTGGCCGAAGTGGTGCAGCATCTGCGCCAGCAGGGCTAGGTTGTCCTCGGGCCCCTGGGGATGGGAGACGATCAGCTCGGGCACGAACTGGCGCAGCGCCTCCGCCGTGTCCAGGCGGTTCTCGTCGGGATTGAGCAGCACATGGCTGGGTGCGAGGCGGCGCAGCTTGTCCAGATTCACATCCTTGGTGCCGCCGACTTTGGGGATGGCCGCCACCTGCTCGGCCGGATGGATGCAGAAACCTGTGCGCGCCACCATCCAGGGCCCCAGGCCCAGGGCCAGCAGCAGCTCGGTGAGGCTGGGCACCAGGCTGGCGATGCGCGGCGCGTTCGGATCGAAGGCCGGCATGTTCACAGGGCCGCGTCGTCGCTGGGCGCGTCCTGCAGGGCCAGGTAGACCGCGCAGCAGCCACGCAGATACACCAGGGTCGGCAGCACCAGGGCCACCGCAAAGACCACGCCGCCGCCGGTCTGTGCCGCCACGGCCAGCGGGTGGGTGGCCACCGGCGCGCCATTCGCGCCCAGGGTGCGCAGGCCGTAGCCGAACAGGCCGGCCATCAGCTGCTGGGCCGGCACGTCGATGCCGATCAACCAGACCATCAAGAGCGCCAGCACCCGGCCGCCGCTGATCACCACAAAGCTGACCGCCGCGCTGACCAGGGCCGTCACCAGAAACACGGCCATCATCAAGGCACCCGCTTCCAAGGGGCCGCGGCGCAGCTGGTGCGCCAGCATGCGGGCGGTTTGCAGCGGGCTCTTGCCCGACCAGATCGAGGGGCCGGTCAGCGGCCCGATCAACATCACGCCACTGAAGGCCATCACCCCCAGCGCCGTCACACTGACCGGCACCAGCAGGGCGAACAGCGCTGGCCCGACGCTGGGCAGGCGAGCGCTGTACAGCAGCCCGATCAAGCCGGCCGACACCAGGCCCAGCGTGCCCAGCACCAGCAGCAGGGTCAGCAGCACTTTGGGGGCAGTGCGCAGGGCGTCATGGAATGCATCGGCCACCTCGCGCACCTCGCGTCCGCGCGCCTGATCCATCAGCAGCAGGCCCGTGGTGTTGACGCCGAGAAATGCGGTGATCAGCCCGCCCACGGCCCAGATCACCCCCAAGGTGGTGTCGGCCTTGGCCAGGGCCGACTCGGCCGAAGCCAGCATCAGGCCAGCCAGGCAGAAGGCCGAGAGCAGGGCGTAAAGGGCGCGCCCATTGCGCGGCGCATCAATACTGGACAGCACGCGGTTGAGCGCGTGCAAGGACAGGGTTTGGGACATGGAGCTCATCATAGCCAGCGGTCTTGACGCCCCGATTTGCTGAAAAACAGCAGTTCGGTCCGCCCAGCGCCCGTCAAAACCCGAGGGTTTCTTCTATCAGCCGAAAAACAACACTTGCGGTGGGCCCCGTGTTTGCGGCTGGACCCATCAACCATAATCGTTTACCTGTGTATGGACGCCGCACCTTCGCTTGAATGGTTCACGATGGGTTGAAGCTCCACATGGTTTCTTGGTATTGAAAGGGCTTCCCCATGGGAAACAAGCTTTACGTCGGCAATCTTGCCTACAGCGTGCGTGATGAGTCTCTGCACGAAGCGTTCGCGCAATTTGGTTCGGTGACCTCCGCAAAGGTCATGATGGATCGTGACACAGGTCGTTCCAAGGGCTTCGGCTTTGTGGAAATGGGTTCGGATGCCGAAGCGCAATCGGCCATCAACGGCATGAACGGTCAAGACCTCGACGGCCGCGCCGTCGTGGTGAACGAGGCTCGTCCTCGTGAAGAGCGTCCCGGCGGCTTCGGCGGCGGTCGCTCGGGTGGCGGCGGCTTCGGCGGCGGTCGTTCGGGTGGTGGCGGCTTCGGTGGCGGCGGCGGCTACGGTGGTGGCGGCGGCGGTGGCGGTTACGGCGGTGGCCGTTCCGGCGGCGGCGGCTTCGGCGGTGGCGGCGGTGGCCGCTCCGGCGGTGGCGGCGGCTACGGCGGTGGCCGTTCCGGCGGTTACTGATCCAGCCTCAGGCCGTTCTGCGGAGCGGCTTGAAACGGATGCAAGAAAAAAGCAGCTTCGGCTGCTTTTTTCGTTTCTGGAAGGGGCTGGACTGGCCGTGATGCTGTGGCGCCCGGCCCTGCGGGGCGCTGACTGCCCACGCGACCCGCCGCGTGAGTGGCGTCAGCCCTGGCCGGCGCTCAGGGCTGCCAGGCCACCTGGGCCTTGGCAAACAGCTCGGTGCTGCGACGCCCGCCCGGGCTGTCGTTGAAACGGGTCAGGCCCAGGCTCAGCACGCGGGACAGACCAACCCGGTGCTGGTACATCAGCGAGGTGTGGCGGGTGTGCGAGGCATCGGCCGCCAGGCCCAGCTCTTCGCGGCGCTGGAAATGGGTGGCCTGGGCGATCAGGCGCAGCGAGTCGCGCGGGCTCCAGTGCAGCACCGCCAGGGTCTGGCGGAAGTTGTCGGTGAAGCTGCGGCCCGGCTGGGCACCGTGCACATAGCCCTCGCTCCATTGCTGCTCCACCTCCAGCCCCAGGCCGGTGGGCATGGGCACGCGCAGCTTGGCCAGCAGCCAGACATTGCCACCGCGCCCGAGTCGGTCGGCGTCCACGTCGAGGCGGCGTCCCCATTCCATCTCGGCGGTGATGAAGGCCAGGATGGGGTGGGGGTTGGATTCAAAACCCAGGGTCAGGGTGCGCGGTTCATGCAGGCGGCCGCCGGTCTTGGCGCGCAGCTGGTCCAGGCCCAGATGGCCCCAGATGCCGGTGTTGCGCGCGGTGGCGATCCAGAAGCCGGGTTGCACGCGGCGCTCGATCAGCTCGCCGCCGGGCACGCCGTGCAGCGCATCCTGCACGCTGCGGGTTTCGGCCAGACGCAGCTCGGCTTCCAGCTCGTAGGTCGGGAAGCGTGACCATTCACCCAGCGGTGCCAGGCTTTCTTCATTGAAGCGCCGGGCCAGCTTGAGTGTGCCGCGCCGGTAGCCGGACTGGCTGACGAAGCCGTTGTCGTTGGCAAAGCGCGGCGACACATCTTCCAGATTGAAGAGGGTGTTCCACTGCTCGGTGCGGCGGCGCCAGCCCAGCCAGAGGTGGTGGCCGTTCTCGCTGCCCGGGCGCAGGTCGGGCGTGGCGGGGTCGAGCTGGCTGCGCGTGCTGGACAGCAGCAGGTGGCCGCGCAGCAGATCCACATCGCTGGCGGCCCAGGAGAAGTCGCTGCCGCCGACGCGGTTGTACTGGCCATGGCCGTAGTTGCGGTCCGAGGCCAGCAGGCCAAGGTTCAGCGCGTCGATTTGCATGCGGCCGCGGGCGAAGCTGGCCTGCGAGTCGCGCGGCTGCACAAAGCTGTCGGTGCCGTAGGCATGGGGACGCAAGACCTGGCCCCCGCCGGCATCGCGCAGGCTCAGCAGGGTGGCGTCCGCCGAGGCGCCGCGCCAGGTGCTGCGCAGGCCCCAGTCGGGGTCGGTGATGGCGCGCGAGTAGAAGGCCGCCAGGCTGCGGTTCTGGCCTTCTTCGTCGGCCTTGGTCTGGCCGACCACATCGGCGCTTTCCAGAAAGAAGGGGCGCTTCTCCGGCAGGCTCAGGGCGAAACGAGTGTTGCCCGAGAGCTGGGGTGCGTCCAGCTCGACCTGGGAGAAATCGGGGTTGAGCACCGCATCGATCACCCAGTCGGCGCGCGGCCGCCACTTGAGTTCGCCGCCGAGATTGGATTCGCGCTTGCGGCTGTCGGGTCGGCCCTCGGCCTGGTCCTCGCGGCGGCGCAGCGTCAGCTCGGGGCGCACGCTCAGAAAGCTGCGCTCGCGCACCTGCTCGACCAGGTCACTCAAACCCTCGATGGGCTGCAGCTCGGCAATGAAGCTCAGCGCGTCCTTGGTCAGCGGGGCGCTGACATTGAGGGTGTTGGCCTCCTGACGCGGGATGTTGCGCACCACCATCAGGCGCCAGGGCAGGCCGCCGCTGTAGGGGTAGCGCAGCGAGGCCAGCGGCCAGCGCAGCTCGATGCTGTAGCCGTCGGGCAGGCGCTGGGCGGCGGCTTCGAGCTCGAAATCGGGCGCGAAATCCTCGCCATCGTCGGCGGCGGTGAACATGCCGTCGCCGATCACGCCGGCCGCGCTGACGCGGGCGAACTGGGCCGAGCGGCGCAGGCCGACCGGGTCCAGCACCACCGAGATGAAATCCTGGTCGCGCGCCACCGTGTCGCGGCGCTTGAGCGGCGCGCGGATCAGATCCGGCGCAGGGTCATAGGCGCGAATGCCGAAGACCAGCGCGTCCTGGGTGACCAGGATCTGCACCGTGGTGCGCCAGGCCGCCGGCTTCTTGTCCTCGGGTTGGAACTGCATGAAGCGGTCGTACACCGGGGCGCGTTGCCAATGGGCTTCGTCCAGCTGGCCATCGACGCGCAGCGGCGCGCTGTCTTCGCTCAGGCGCAGGGCTTGAGGGTGGGCGGTGCTGCTGGCCTGGGCGCAGGCGGTGGACAGCGACAGCAAGCTCAGGAGCAGGAATCTCATCGGCGGCGAAGGCATCAAAGGCTGGCAGCAGATCGCGCCCGGCCGGTTCGGCCGTCGCGAGGCGAGGTGATGGGCAGAGCAGCCCCGGCGCAGTGTAGGCGGGCGCGCCACAGGCCCGACCTGTCAGAACTACCAGCCTGTCCCGGGGCTGCAACTGTTTCCCACCTCAGTGGGCTTGACATTCACTCGCCCTGGCGATGCTTGCGGGGGCGACCGGCCAGCAGCCGATCGAACAGGGCGTTAGGCAGCAGGCGCAGCAGGCGCGCCACCCAGCCCATCTGCCAGGGGATGACGCGGAAGCTGGCACCCGCCTCGATGGTGGCGTAGGCGCGCGCCGCGAAATCCTCGGGCTGCATCAGGAAGGGCATGCTGTAGCGGTTCTCGCGCGTCAGCGGCGTGTCGATATAGCCCGGGGCGATGGTCACCACCTGGACGCCGAAGGGGCGGCACTCGCCGCGCAGGCTCTCGCAGTAGCTGATGACGGCGGCCTTGCTGGAGCAATACGCCGCGTGGCCGGGCAGGCCGCGGATGCCGGCCACGCTGGCCACGCCAACCAGGCGGCCGCTGCCGCGCGTGCGCATGGCCGCGATGAAGGGCTGGAAGGTGGCGGCCAGGCCGAGGTTGTTGGTGGCGTAGACGCGCTGCATCACCGCCAAGTCTTCAAAGATGGCGCTGTCGATACCGACGCTGATGCCGGCATTGGCGATCACCACATCGGGCAGGCCCTGGGCGGCGATGCAGGCGCGGCCGGCGGCGGTGATGGATGCGATGTCGCAGACATCGGCGCCGTAGATCGCATACTGCGCGGGTTTCAGGCCTTGGGCTTCGGCCCAGCTCTGCAGCTCGGCCGTGCGCCGCGCCACCAGGGCCATGCGCCAGCCGGCCCGCGCGTACTGCAGGGCCAGGGCCTGGCCGATGCCGCTGGAGGCGCCGGTGATGTAGACGAGACGGCTCATGGCGTGGCCTTGGCTTTTTTCTGGGCACCGGGCGCTGCCAGGCTGGCCGCGGTGCGGCCCTGGAAGCTCAGGCGGGCGTTGAGGTGGTCGTATTCGAAACTTGCGGCCTGCACCGTGGTGCCGCCGTGGCGCAGCTGCACCGGCAGGTGGCTGCGCAGCTGCTCGCGATTGACAAAGGCCTGCAGGAACTCGCCGCGGATGTCCAGCTTGGCCTCGGACGGCGTTGCGCCATCTTTGGCGGCCTCATAACGTTTCACTTCCACATCGCCGTACAGCTGGATCTCGCTGGCATCGGCATTGGCCACGGCGCGGCGGGCGCGGGCCAGGACCCAGCTGCCATCGGCCGAATAGCTGCGCAGGTGGATCTGGTCGATTTCGAGCGTGTCGGTGTCCGGGTAATGGCGCAGGGCCGCGCCCTCGATGCGGGCGCGCAGGCGGCCGTCGCCGCCCATGCGCTGCAGCTCGAAATTGCGCATCTGGTAATCGGGCTCGTGGCGCGGTGGCGGGGCCTGGGTGGCCTCTTCGGGCACGGGCGTGTGCTTGACCAGCCACCAGGTGCCGCTGGCCAGCATGGCCATCAGCAGCAGGGGCAGGTAGTTGGAGACCAGCTGCTGCAGCCGCCACAGCCAGCTCTGGCTCGGGCGGGCGCGGCCGCTCGGAGGCGGCGCCAGCGTGGCCATCAGGGATGGCCTCCGTCCAGGGTGTCGAGATGGCCGTTCAGCAGCTGCTGGTAGCGGCCATTGGCTTGCAGCATCAGGTCGCAGCATTCGCGCGCGGCGCCATGGCCGCCAGCGGCCGTGGTGATGTAGTGGGCCACGGCCTTGACTTCGGCATGCGCTTGCGCCGGCGCACAGGCAAAACCGACGCGGGTCAGCAGGGGCAGGTCGGGCCAGTCGTCGCCCATGGCGGCCACATCGTCCCATTGCAGGCCCAACTGGTCGAGCAGAGGCCGGGCCACGGCGTACTTGTCCTTGGCACCGTAGACGGCGTGTTGCAGGCCCAGATCGGCGACACGGCGGCGCACGGCCGGCGAATCGCGGCCGGTGATGATGATGGGCGTGATGCCGCCCTGGGCGAGCAGCTTGAGGCCATGGCCGTCCAGGGTGGAGAAGGCCTTGAAGCTCTCGCCCTGTTCGCCGATGTAGATGCGGCCGTCGGTCAGCACGCCGTCGACATCGAAGATGGCGGCCTTCAGCCCGAGGGCACGCCCCTGAGCCTTGAGCAGCAGTTCGGGCGGAAAGCGCAGCGCGGCTTGCAGCGGGGTGGTGCCCATCAGATCACCTTGGCCCGCATCAGGTCGTTGATGGTGATGGCGCCTTGGAGCGTGCCGTCGGCCGCCACCACGAGCACCACGGTGATGCGTGCTTCTTCCATCAGATCGGCCGCGTCCACGGCCAAGGCTTCAGCGCTGACGGTGCGGGGGTTCTTGGAGGCTACGGTGGCGGCCGTGAGGCTGCGCAAGTCCTGACCCTTTTCCACCAGGCGGCGCAGATCGCCGTCGGTGAAGATGCCTTGCACCCGGTCGCTCGCGTCGACCACGATGGCCACGCCCAGGGCCTTGGCCGACATCTCGCGCATCATGTCGGTGAAGGGCGTGTCCGGCGCCACGCGCGGCAGATCGGCGCCGCTGCGCATCAGGTCGCGCACATGGGTCAGCAGCTTGCGGCCCAGCGCGCCGCCTGGGTGGGAGCGGGCGAAGTCTTCCGGCTTGAAACCGCGCGCATCGAGCAGGGCCACGGCCAGGGCGTCGCCCAGGGCGATCTGGGCCGTGGTGCTGGCCGTGGGGGCCAGGTTCAAGGGGCAGGCCTCTTCGGCCACAAAGCTGTCGAGCACCAGGCTGGCATGGCGCGCCAGGCTGGATTCAGCGCGGCCGGTCATGGCGATGATGGTCACGCCCAGGCGCTTGAGCACGGGCAGCACGGCGTTGAGCTCGTCGCTCTCACCCGAGTTGGACAGGGCCAGCACCACGTCCTTGGCGGTGACCATACCGAGGTCGCCATGGCTGGCCTCGGCCGGGTGCACAAACAGGGCCGGCGTGCCGGTGGAGGCCAGGGTGGCGGCAATCTTGCGGCCGACATGGCCACTCTTGCCCATGCCCATCACCGCGACACGGCCCTGGCAGGCCAGCACCACCTGCACCGCCCGCACAAACGATTCACCCAGGCGCGGCACCATGGCCTGGATGCCGGCGGCTTCGATCTGCAGGGCCTGCCGGCCTCTTTGCAGGGCGAGATCGGGGTCAAAGGGCGGGACTGTACTCATAGCCGGGCAGTGTAGCGGCGTCATACCCGGCTGTTACCCCGCTCTGAGTCACCTGGGGCCGCGCTGCCGCGTGTTTGAATGGCCGGCTGCGAAAGCAGCGAATGACAGCCCCAGATTGGAAATGAGGAAAACATGCCATTGTTCGTCGCCCTGTTCACAGACAAGAAGGATCATGGACATGTCCGTGAGGCAGCCTTGCAAGCCCACATCGAGTGGCTGGAGCAAAACAAGGACGTGATCCCTGTCGGTGGGTCGCTGAGATCGGAGCCGGATCAAACACCCCGCGGGGGGATGTGGATTGCAAGAGCGGCCTCCAAGGAGGCGCTCGACTTGCTCATCAGGTCAGATCCGTTCTATGCCGCCGGGCTCAGAGAGAGTTACGAAATTCTCTACTGGTCGAAGGCAAACGCGGGGCGGATGGAGCTGATTTGAGGAGCCGGCCCGGCCGTTGGCTGGCGGCCGAACCTTCGATGGGCGGCAGGCAGTCCGCAGGGACCCACCTCGCTCCAGCCTCAGCCCGGCCGCAGGCAGGCGGCCGGTCCTTCGATGGGCGTCAGGCAGCCCGCAGGGGCTGCCTTCGGTCCCATCTCAGGGATACAGGCCGCGTTCTTCGCGGGCTTCGAGCACGCGGGTGCAGGCCACCACGAAGGCGGCAGTGCGCAGCGAGATCTTGTGGTGCTCGCTGGTGTCCCAGATGTGCTTGAAGGCGCCGGTGATGATCTTGTCCAGGCGGACATTGATCTCGTCTTCGGTCCAGAAGAAGGAGCTGAAGTCCTGCACCCATTCGAAGTAGGACACGGTCACGCCGCCCGAGTTGGCGATCACGTCCGGCACCACGACGATGCCGCGGTCGGCCAGCACGGCGTCGCCGTCCGGGGTGGTCGGGCCGTTGGCGCCTTCCAACACCAGGCGGGTTTGCAGGCCTTCGGCGCGCTCCTTGTTGATCTGGCCTTCCAGGGCGGCCGGGATCAGCACATCGCTCTTGACCTTCCAGAAGTCCTCGTTGGCTGTTGCGTCACCGCCTGAGAAGCCGGCCACGCCGCCGGTTTGGGCGACGTGGTCGAGCAGGTTCTGCATGTCGAAGCCACGCTCGTTCAGGATGGTGCCGGTGTGGTCTTGCACAGCCACGATCTGGGCGCCGGCGGCGGCGAAGAGCTTGGCGGCGATCGAGCCGACATTGCCGAAGCCCTGCACGGCGATGCGCGCACCTTCCATGCTGATGCCGAGGCGGCGCATGGCTTCACGGCCGATCACGAAGACGCCGCGGCCGGTGGCCTGCACGCGACCCAGCGAGCCGCCCAGGGCAATCGGCTTGCCGGTGACCACGCCGGTGGCGGTGGCGCCGACGTTCATCGAGTAGGTGTCCATCATCCAGGCCATGATCTGGCCGTTGGTGTTCACGTCCGGCGCCGGAATGTCCTGCTGCGGGCCGATGATGATGCCGATCTCGCTGGTGTAACGGCGCGTAACCCGCTCCAGTTCCTTCTTGGACAAGACCTTGGGGTCGAGGCGGATGCCGCCCTTGGCGCCGCCGTAGGGTAGGTTGACGGCCGCGTTCTTGATCGTCATCCAGGCCGACAGGGCCATCACTTCTTCCAGCGTCACATCGGGGTGGTAGCGCACGCCGCCCTTGCCCGGGCCGCGGGTCAGGCTGTGCTGGACGCGGTAGCCCTCGTAGTGGGCGATGGTGCCGTTGTCGAGCTCGATCGGCACGTCCACGATCAGGGCGCGCTTGGGCCGGCGCAGGGTCTCCACCCAGCGGGCCAGATGGCCCAGATAGGGCTCCACAGCATCGATCTGCGAGAGGTAGGTGCCCCAGGGGCTGTTGCGCGTCGGCGCCACGAAAGAGAGGTTGGACATTTGGTAATGCTCCGTAACTTTTTTGGACGGGGCGAACGGTAACGCGAAGTCGATACGGCGCCGGGCTGCGCCCAAAGCCGAGTGCACATGCAACTATGCGGCTTGTGCATAAACAAAGGCTCGCGCATGTTTTCGCTAAAACAATGCCTCTCTGCGCGAGAAATCAGCGAGCGCCCGCGGCGGCCTGCCCAGCGCCCGGGCTGACCTCAAGCCTTCATATGGAGCCGTTACAGTGCAGGGCTGCCCAGGGGGCCAGGGCTGGATTCACTCGAACGTGGGGGGGTCAAGTCCCAATGGCTGACGCCCGCGGCAGCTGTCACAGTTCAGGGCCAGCTGCGGCCCGGCTGTGAGTGAGCATGTGCCGACCTGTCCGAGGGTCGGGGCCGCAAAAGATCAAGGTTTTCGAGGGTTTTAGACAAGATGCCGTTCCACATCCAATCCCAGCGCCAAGCGCCTGCCGCCCGCCGATCCGGCCGCGGTTTCACCCTGCTGGAGCTGCTGGTGGTGATGGTCATCATCGGCCTGCTGGCCGGTTACGTCGGCCCCAAGTTCTTTGGCCAGATCGGCAAATCCGAGGTCAAGGCCACGCGGGCGCAGATCGATGGGCTGCAAAAGGCGCTCGATCAGTACCGCCTTGATGTCGGCCGCTACCCCAGCACCGAGCAGGGCCTGGCCGTGTTGGTCACCAAGCCCAGTGATGAACCGCGCTGGGCCGGCCCCTATCTGAGCAAGGCGCTGCCCCAGGACCCCTGGCGCAACGACTACCAGTACCGTTCGCCCGGCGAGCACGGCGAGTACGACCTGTTCTCCTACGGCCGCGACGGCCGCCCGGGCGGTGAGGGCGAGGACGCCGATCTGACCAGCTGGTGAGATCGCCGCGGCAGCCCCGAGCTGGTGCTGCCGCGGTCCGACGCCTCGCCTTCTGCCCGCCCATTCCTGAGCCCGCCTCATGCCCAGCTACCAGGTCCGCGTCTTTCACCCCGAGGGGGTGAGGAGCGTGCGCGTCGATGCGCTGGACGCGCATGCCGTGGCCGGCGCCCTGGGCGTGCCGCCCCAGCATGTGCTGGAGGTGCAGGAGCTGGGCGCGTCCAGCGCCCCGTCGGCCAGCGCGGCGCGCCGTTCGGCCGGGCGCTTCCCCCTGCAACTGTTCAGCCAGGAGCTGGCGGTGCTGCTGGATGCCGGCATCGCCTTGCTGGAAGCGCTGAACACCTTGCGCGAAAAAGAAAACCAGGCCTCGGTGCGCCAGGCGCTGGATGCGGTGGTCAGCCAGGTCGAGCAGGGGCAGCCGGTGTCGGTCGCCCTGCGCCAGCAGCCGCAGGCTTTTGACGAGCTGATCTGCGCCATCGTCGCCGCCAACGAGCGCACCGGCCAGCTCAGCACGGCCCTGGCTCAGCATGCCAAGTACCTGGCCTGGGTGGACAACCTGCGCTCACGCCTGATCGCTGCCTGTGTCTACCCGGTCATGCTGCTGGCCGTGGGCAGCGCCGTGATCCTGTTCCTGCTGCTCTTCGTGCTGCCGCGCTTTGCCGGCATCCTCGATGGCCTGGGCAATGAGCTGCCCTGGGCTTCGGTGCTCTTGATGCGTTTTGGCCAGACGGCCGGCGCCCACCCGATGTGGGTGCTCGCCGGGCTGGGCGCGTTGGCGCTGGGCGCCGTGGGCCTGTGGCGCCACCCGGGCCTGCGCGAGCGGCTGCAGGCCTCGCTCTGGACCCTGCCGGGCCTGGGCCCGCGCCTGCGTGTGCTGGCCCTGGCGAGGCTGTACCGCAGCCTGTCCATGCTGCTGGCCTCGGGTGTGCCGGTGCTGGCCAGCTTGCGCATCGTCGAGGATGTGGTGGCCTTGCCCTGGCGGCCTGCCGTGGCCGCTGCGGCCCAGCAGATCGAGCGTGGCGAGCGCCTGTCCGAAGCCCTCGAATCGCAGGATCTGGCCACGCCTGTCGCGCGCCGCATGGTGCGCGTGGGTGAGCGCAGCGGCGAGGTGGCTGCCATGCTCGAGCGCGCCGCCGCTTTTCACGACGAAGAAGCCGTGCGCCTGACCGAGCTGCTGACCCGGGCCATCAACCCCGCCCTGATGCTGGTGATGGGCGTGCTCATCGGCGGCATCATCGTCCTGATGTACATGCCCATCTTTCAACTGGTGGAACAAGTCCAATGACCGTCGAGGCCTCTTCTTTTTCCCTGGCCTCGGTCTTGCCCGCCGAGCACGGCCCCTGGACCCTCGATTTCGAGCATTGGCCGCAGGCCCAGGCGCAGCGCTGGCGTGCGGTGCTGGCCGTGGGCGCCGGTGGCCGCAAGATGCTGCTGGGCGAGCGGGCGGCCGATGAGCTGCTGCTGCAAAGCGTCGAGGCCCGCCTGCAGGCGCCCGTGCGCTGGCTGCAATGCGAGCCGGCCGCCATCAGCCATTGGCTGGGCGCCGGTGAGGCCGATTTCCGGGCGCTCAGCGATGTCGAGGAGTCGGTCATCGATGCCGAGGCCGGCGGCGCCACCGAGGAGCTCAGCGCCCTGGTCATGTCCGAGCAGGCCAGCCCGGTGGTGCGCCTGCTCAACGCCACGCTGTATGACGCGCTGCAGGACGGCGCCAGCGATGTGCACATCGAATGCACGGCGCGCGGCGCGGTGATCCGCTTCCGCGTCGACGGCGTCATGTCCATGGTGCGCAGTGTGGACGGTGCGGCCACGGCAGAGCAGCTGGTGTCGCGGCTCAAGGTCATGTCCGAGCTGGACATCGGCGAGCGCCGCCTGCCGCAGGACGGCCGCTTCAAGCTGCGCGTGCAGGGCCGCGAGGTCGACTTCCGCCTGTCCATCATGCCCAGCGTCTTCGGGGAAGACGCCGTGGTGCGGGTGCTGGACCGCGCTCGCATCGAACAGACCGGTGGCAGCCTGACGCTCGATGCGCTCGGCTTCGACGCCGAGGAGCGCGCCGCCATCCGCCACCAGGCACGCCAGCCCCACGGCATGTTGCTGGTCACCGGCCCCACCGGCAGCGGCAAGACCACCACGCTCTACGCCACCCTGGCCGAGATCCACACCGGCGACGACAAGATCATCACCATCGAAGACCCGGTCGAGTACCAGCTGCCCGGCGTGGTGCAGATCCCGGTCAACGAGAAAAAAGGCCTGACCTTCTCGCGCGGCTTGCGCTCCATCCTGCGCCACGACCCCGACCGGGTGATGGTCGGCGAAATCCGTGACGCCGAAACGGCGCAGATCGCGGTGCAGGCGGCCTTGACCGGCCATCTGGTCTTTTCGACCGTGCACGCCAATAACGCCTTCGACGTGATCGGCCGCTTCATGCACATGGGCTTGGACCTCTACAACGTGGTCTCGGCCTTGAATGCCGTGCTGGCCCAGCGCCTGGTGCGCCTGACCTGCAAGCATTGCGCGCGCCCCTTCGAGCCCGATGCCGCCACCTTGGCGCGTTATGGCTTGCGCGCGGGCGAGCACAGTTTCCTGAAGGGCGAGGGCTGCGGCCACTGCCGTGGCACCGGCTACCGTGGCCGCCGCGCCGTGGCCGAGCTGCTCAAGCTCGACGATGGCCTGCGCGACCTGATTGCCGCGCGTTCGCCCATGTCGCAGATCAAGGAGGCCGCCCGTGCCCGCGGCATGAAGCCGCTGCGCGCCCTGGCCCTGCAGGCCGTGTGCCGTGGCGACACCACCTTTGAAGAGCTGGAACGAGTGACTCTGGATGAATAACAGCCCTTCGCCCTCTTGGCTGGGCCGCCTGCAGCGGCGCTTGCGCGCCCGCCTGGCCCGGCCCCAGCCCCTGTTCCTCGGCGTCGACGGTGTGCAGGGCGCCGCGCTGAGCCGGCCCGAGGCCTGGGCCGACTGGTGCCGCGCCCATGCCGGCAGCGCCGTGCGCCTGAGCCTGTCCAGCCGCTTGCTGCATGAGCTGGTCTGCCAGCCGGGCCTGCCGCTGGACGACGAATCCGCCTTGCTGGGCTACGCGCGCCAGCAGTTCGGGCAGTATTTCGGCGCCGCGGCCAAGACCTGGTCGTTGGCCAGCTGGCGCCTGGAGGCCGAGCCGCAAGCCGGCCTGGGCGAGCAATGCGGCGCCATCGCCCTGCATGGCTCGGCTGCCCAAGGCTGGCGCGAAGTCGCGGCCGAGCACGGCGTGCGCCTGGCCCAGGTGCAGCCGGCCTGGGCGCTGGCCATGCAGCGTCTGGCCCAGGAAGAGCCGGAATGGCGCTCGGCCGAGCAGGCCGCCCTGGCCTGGCTGGAGGGTCAGGTCTTGACTTGGCTGACTTTGTCCTCGGGCCGTTTGGCCAGCCTGCGCCAGCTGCGCTTGCGTGAGGCCACCCCTGAGGCACTGGCTGAGCTGCTGCAAGAGTTGTTGCAAGCCCAGCCCGGCCTGCCCGCCGCCCAGGTGCACGTGATGGGCTACGGTCTGCAGGGCACCGGCACGGCGCTGAATCTGGGCCCAGCTCTGCGTCTGCATGGCCGCCTCGATGCCACAGCGCCCGATCTCGCGCAGCTGGAACCGGGCCCCGCCGCGCCCTCGCGGCGCCTGCCCCGCCCCGATTTCCTCGGCGCGCCGCGCGAGCGCTCGCCCCTGGCTTGGCCGCTGGCCGCCACGGCCGCCCTGGTGCTGGCCACGGCCGGTTGGAGCGCCTGGCAGGCCTTCACCGATCGCCTTCAGCAGCAAACCCAAGTGGCCCGCCTGAAAGCCACGCAAGCGGCGGCGCCGCGTGCCAAAGCCCAAACGACCCCTTTGGCTGCGGTGGCCGTGACCGCCCGCAGCCGTGATGCCGGCAAGACCGTGCCCGATGCCAGCCGCCCGGCGCAGGAGGTGCAGGCCTTGCTGCGCCAGCCCTGGGAGGCCGTGCTGGTGCAGGTGGAGCAGGCCGGCGCGGCGCTCAAGCCGGCGCCCCTGGCCTGGCTGTCCATGGATGTGAACGGCTCGCGCCAGGAGCTGCGCCTGGAAGGCCTGGCCAGCGACAAGCTGCTGCCCCTGCAGCTGGTGGACCGCTTGGCGGCCGAGGCCGGCTGGCGCGATGTCATGCTCAGCCGCCTGCAGAACGCCGAACAAGGGCTGACGGGCCAGCGTTTCGAGCTGACGGCCAAGTTCCGCGGGGATCTGCTGCGCCGCCCTGTGGCGGCAGCGCCCGAATCGCCCGATGCCGCCGCCTCGGCAACGGCCCCGGCCAAGCGCAAGGCTGGGGAGGCCCGCCGATGAAGTACTCTGCCCTGAAATCACAGCTGCGCGCTCTCGGCGCGCCCGGCCTGTTCGCCGCGCTGGCGCTTGTGCTGGCCGCCGGCCTGGCCTGGCAGGGCCAGCGCTGGGAGCGCGAAGCCGCGGCCGACGCCGCCCGGGCTGACCGCCTGCGTGCCGAGCTGCGCCTGCAGCGCGCCCTGGCCCCGGCCAGCGCGGCCTCGGCCGCCGAGCTGCCCAGCACGCCCGAGCAATGGCGCGAAACCCTGCCACCCGCCAGCGAGCGCCAGCAGCGCCTGGCCGATCTGCTGGAGATGGGTTTGCGCCTGGGTCTGGTCAGCACCCGCACCGAGCACCGCCTGACGGTGGACGCGGCCAGCGGCCTGGAGCGCCTGCGCATCACCATGCCGCTGAGCGGCGGCTATGCCCAGCTGCGCCAGTACATCGAAGCGGCGCTGCGCCACGACCCGGCGCTGAGCCTGGACAGCCTCAAGCTGCGCCGCGCCAACCCGCAAGCGGCCGAGTTGGAGGCCGAACTGCAGTGGTCGCTGCACGGCCGTATGGACACCAGCCCGGGAGGGGCCACCCGATGAGCCGCAGCCCTGTTGTCAGCGCAGCCAGCCCACAGGCGCTGAGCCCGCGCCACTATGTCCTGGCCGCGGGCCTGGCGCTGAGCATCGCGGCCGCCCTCTGGGCCGCTCAGATCGAGCCCGAGGCGGCCGATCTGGCCCAGCCGGTGGCGTCGCAGCGCCGCGCGCCGGTCTCCTTGGGGGCGGCCGCCTCAGCCGGCTCGGCCGCCAAGCCGGGCGTGGCCGCCGCAGCGCTGTCTGCGCCACTCGCGGCACCCAATTGGGCCCCCGCCGAACGCGGGGCCTGGGCCCCGGCGGCCGAGAGCCAGTTCGCCGCCTGGGCGCCGCCCGCCCCACCGCCTCCACCGCCCGCGCCGCCGCCACCGCCCCCGGCCGAGCCGGTGGCGCCACCGTTTCCTTACCAATTGATTGGCCGCCTGGTCGAGGCCGAGGGCGCCATGGCCCTGCTGTCCAGCCCGGCCAAGACCCTGGCCGTCAAGACCGGCGAGGTGATCGATGGCCAGTGGCGCGTCGATCAAATCCATGAACGCGGGCTGAACCTGACCTGGCTGCCCGCCAAGCTCACGCAGAGCGTCAACTTCCGAGCCGCAACCCCATGAAGCTGCAAGTCTCCACCTCTTCTCTGCCGTTCACGCGCCGCGCGTGGCCGCAGCCGGCGCTCCTGGCCTTGGGCGTGGCACTTCTGCTCGCGGGCTGCGCCCACCCGGCTCTGCGCGAGGCCGATGAGCTCAGCCGCGCCAACCAACTGACCCAGGCTTATGCCGTGCTCGACGCCGCCGCGCAGAAGGAGCCGAAGGACCACGCCCTGCGTGCGGCCCAGATCCGCGTCCGTACCCAGCTGAGCAACCGGCTGCTGATGCAGATCGAGGGCCTGCGTGCCAGCAGCCGCTGGGCCGAGGCGCAGACGGCCATGCAGAGCCTGCGCGAGATCGACCCCAAGCACCCGCGTCTGGCCTTTTTCGAAAGCGAGCTGCAACGCGGCCAGAAGCAGGAAGCCACCTTGCTGACCGCGCGCAGCCTGCTGCGCGAGGGCAAGCTGGAGCGGGTGGAAGCGATGGCGCGCGAGATCCTGTCTGAATCACCCCAGCACCCCGGCGCTCGCCTGCTGCTCAGCCAGGTCGCGCAGGCGCGGCCGCTGGAGCAGGGCAGCCTGGAACTGGGGCCGGGCTTTCAGAAGCCCGTCACGCTGGAGTTCCGCGATGCGCCCCTGCGCCAGGTCTTCGAAGCGCTGTCGCGCAGCTCCAATATCAATTTCGTGTTCGACAAGGATGTGCGCTCGGACAGCCGCATCACCATCTTCCTGCGCAATGTGACCCTGGACGAGGCCATGCGCGTGGTGCTCAACACCCAGCAGCTGGATCGCAAGCTGCTCAACGACAGCTCGGTGCTGATCTTCCCCAACACCAGCGCCAAGCAGCGTGAGCACCAGGAGCTGATCACCCGCACGCTTTATCTGGCTAACGCCGATGTCAAGCAGGTGCAGGCCATGGTGCGCACCATTGCCAAGGTGCGCGATATCCATGTCGACGAGCGCCTGAACCTGATGGTGGTGCGTGACACGCCCGAGGTGTTGCGCCTGGTGGAGCGACTGATTGCCTCGGTCGATCTGCCCGAGCCCGAGGTCATGCTCGATGTCGAGGTGATGGAACTGGCCACCGACCGTGTCGATGAGCTGGGCCTCAAATGGCCCGAGCAGCTCAGCTTCGGCCTGCCGGGCGCGACCGGCGGCCTGGCCACCGGCCAGGTGCCGATCGGCCAGCACAACGAGTTCCGCGGCTTCGTCGCCAACCCCGGCGTGGTGGCCAATCTGCGCGGCAGCAGCGGCAATGTGAACCTGCTGGCCAATCCGAAGATCCGTGTGCGCAACCGCGAGAAGGCCAAGGTCCACATCGGCCAGAAGCTGCCGGTCTTCACCACCACCACCAACTTCACCGGACAGACCTCGGTGGCGGCCTCGGTGTCCTACCTGGACATCGGCCTGAAGCTGGATGTCGAGCCCACCATCCAGCTCGACAACGATGTGGTCATCAAGGTCGGCCTGGAGGTCAGCAACTTGATCCGTCAGGTCACCGGCCCGGGTGGCACCACGGCCTACGAGATCGGCCAGCGCACCACCTCCACCACCTTGCGCCTGAACGATGGCGAGACCCAGGTGCTGGCCGGTCTGATCAATGATGAAGACCGGCGCACGGCCAGCGGCATTCCGGGTCTTTCGGGCATCCCGGTGCTGGGCAGCCTGTTCGGCTCGCGCAATGACACACGTGCCAAGACCGAGGTCGTGCTCCTGATCACGCCGCGCATCGTGCGCAATCTGGCCCTGCCCGAGGCCAGCCTGACCCGCACGCCCGGCGGCACCGATGCCTCGCCGGGTGCCTTCAGCGGCCTGTTGCGCTCCAGCGCCAAGGTCGGGGTCGGCCCCAGCGGTGGTGGTGGTGCCGCGCCCGCCTTGGCCGCACCGCGCGATGTCCAGGCCGCAGCAGCGGCGCCAGCGGCAGCTCCTTCGGCCGAAGCCACGGTGCGGCTGGAGGTCACACCCCAGGTCACGCCCGGCGGCACCATCTCGGTGACGCTGCGCAATGAGTCGGGCTTCAGCATCCGTGGCGAGATCGAGTACGACGCCAATCTGCTGCAGTCCATGCAGGGTGGCATGACGCCGGGTCGGGTGCCGGTGGAGCTGCCCGCGCGCGGCGACAAGGTGCTGGTGATGCGCGCGCTGCCCGCCTCGACCGGCAAGGTCGTCTCCATCGAACTGGGCAGCGTGCAAGCCACCGGCCCGAATGGCGAGAGCAGCTCGGTGCGCCTGGAAGGCTCGGGCCTGGTGACGGTGGAGGCCGCGCGCTGAGCGTGCGAGCCTCGTTGACTCGAGTCCCTGCGGTGAACACCTTGCGCACATGCCCAAACGCTCGCGGCTTCACGCTGATCGAGATGCTGGTGGTGCTGGCCATGCTGGCCGTGCTGGCCACGGCGGCGCGGCCTCTGCTGGAGATGTCGGTGCAGCGCGCACGCGAGCATGAGTTGCGTTCCGGCCTGCGCCAGCTGCGCGGCGCGCTCGATGCCTACAAGAAGGCAGTCGAAGGCGGGCAGATCCGCAGCAGCCCTGAGGACAGCGGTTATCCGCCCGATCTGGAGTCCTTGGTCAAGGGCGTGGTGGATGTCAAAACCCCGGACAGCCGCAAGCTCTACTTTTTGCGCCGTCTGCCGCGTGATCCCTTTGCCGACCCGGCCCTGCCTGCCGCCGACACCTGGGGCCTGCGCGCCGCCGACAGCCCGCCCGACGAACCGCGCTCGGGCAAGGATGTGTTCGATGTCTATTCCCGCTCCGACCGTCGCGCACTCGACGGCACGCGCTTGCGTGATTGGTGAGGAGCCGCCGATATGAACGCCCCCCGTCACACCTCCGCCCGAGGCCGCCCCCGTGGCTTCACCCTGATCGAGTTGATCGTGGTCATGGCCATCGTCGCCCTGCTGGCTTCCATCGCAGCGCCGCGTTACTTCAACAGCTTGCAGAAGTCGCGCGAGACGGCGCTGCGCAGCTCGCTCCATGTGATGCGCGATGCCATCGACCAGTTTGCCGCCGACAAAGGGCGTTATCCCGATTCGCTGGAAGAGCTGGCCACGGCCCGCTACATCCGCGAGATCCCCGAAGACCCGCTGACCGGCAGTCGCGATGCCTGGGTCACCCTGCCGCCGCCCGGCGATATGCAGGCCAATGGCCAACTCTACGATGTGCGCAGCGGTGCCGCCGGCCGAGCCAGCGATGGCCGGCTGTTTGCGGATTGGTGAACCGGGTGGCTGGCTGGGAAGGATCTTGCTGATGCGTCGCCTCGCTCGCCAGCGTGCTTCGCGCGGCTTCACCTACCTGGGGCTGCTGTTCTTTGTTGCTCTGACAGCGGCGGCCCTGGCCGCTTTGGGTCAGGCCTGGAGCACGGCGGCACAGCGCGAACGCGAGCGCGAGCTTCAGTTTCGCGGCGAGGAGATTGCGCGCGCCATCCAGAGCTACCTCAAGGTCACGGGCGGCAACTCGCCGCAGTACCCGCGCACGATCGAGGATCTGCTGGTCGACCGGCGTGGCGTCAAACCTCTCCATCATCTGCGTCGCGCCTATGCGGACCCCTTCACCGGCAAGCCCGATTGGGTGCTGGTGCCCGAGCCCAGCCAGCCCGAGCGATTCCATGCGGTGCACAGCCGTTCGGAGCGCGCCTTGTTGATGGAGAGTCGGCCCGACGGCATGCCTCTGGACAAGGCCAGCGATTGGCTCTTTGTGGGGCGCCCGCAAGGGGCGGCAGCGTCCAGCCCGGATCCGGCGGCCAGCGAGCCCCCGGTGGATCGCAACGGCCTGCCTTTGCGCTGACTGCCTGCGGGCCGGCCGGGTGCGTTTACCGGGCGCTTGCTCCGGCCGCCGCGCGCGGGCGCAGGGTGCAGCGCCCGGCCTGGCAGCGCGCACCCGGGTCGGCTTCGAGGGCGCAGTTGGACATCATGCCGCTCTGGCTTTGTTCGGCCCGGCGCGCCGCGGCCTGTTGATCGGCCAGGGCCTGGAGCTTCTTGCCGTCGCCGCTGTGCTGGCTGGACCAGGCGAGGTAGCCCTCGGGCCCGCCGCAGGCCTTGGCGCCCACGGCCAGGCTGTGGCATTGGGCATCGCTGCTGCAGCGCGCTTCGCCGATCTCGGCCTCCAGCGATTTCAGCAGGCGCTGGCTTTCAGGCGTGTTGCTGGCGGGCGCACAGCTGCAGGCGCCGGCCAGCAGCGCCAGGGGCAGTGCGATCAGCAGGGCCAGCGGCCGGGCGCGCGGCCAGCTGGGGGTGAGGGGGGCGAACGACCGAGGGTGTTTCATCGCGGGCTCCGAGCTGAGGAGCTGCCAGCTTAGTCCTTCGAGGCGGCCCTGGGATTGGGTAGGATGCGCTCGCCCATGAAACGCCCGCATTTTTACTTTTCCCGCGCACGCAGCGCCTGGCGCTTGCTGGGGCGATGGAGCTTGGCCTTGCCAATGGCAGGCCTGTACTTGGCCTTGGCCCAGGCGGCCGAAGCGGGGGCGGCGAAATCCTGCCCCAGCGAGGCCGAGCTTCGCGCCGAGCTGGCGCGGCTCAATGCCTTCCGTGCCCTGCCTCAGTCTTGCGGCGCCCACCGCCTGCCGGCTGCGCCGGCCCTGCGTTGGGATGCCCGGCTGGAGGCTTCGGCCCTGGCCTTTGCCAGCGAGCTCTCGCACGGCGACCAGATCAGCCATCGCGGGCTCAAGGGCAGCAGCCTGCGCCAGCGCTTTCATCAAAGCGGTTATGTGATGCGCCGCGCCGGTGAAAACCTGGCAGCCGGCCAGGAAAGTTTGGACGAGGTGCTGGCCACCTGGACCCTGAGCGCCAGCCACTGCGAAAACCTGATGCAGGCCGAGTTCATTGACGCCGGCCTGGCCTGTGTGGTCGGCCCGGGGCGGTATGACCGCTACTGGGTCCTCCATCTCGGCCGGCCTGTCGAGCCTTAGCGGCAGGCCCGGCGCTTCAGATCCAACCCAGGTCGATCGCACGCAAGACCGCCTGCGTGCGGTCGCGCACGCCCATCTTGGAGAAGATGGCCGAGCAGTGGTTCTTGATCACGCCCTCGCTATTGCCCAGCAGGGCGGCGATCTCGGTGTTGCTGCGGCCGCTGGCGACCAGGCGCAGCACCTGCAGCTCCTTGGGCGAGAGCGGGTCGGGCTGTTCGGTGGCCAGGAAGGCGCGTTCGGCCGTGCTGGCCGGGCGCTCCATGCGGGTGGTCAGCGAGGGGCGCAGGGCGGTGCCGCCTTCGGCCACATCGCGCAGGGCCTGCACCAGGGTGTCGGTGCTGATGGCCTTGAGCAGAAAACCGCGGGCGCCGGCGCGCACGGCCTCGTCGAACACGGCCGCGTCGTCAAAAGTGGTGAGCAACACCACGGGGATGCTGAGCGCCCGCGCGGCCAGGGCGCGGATCAGGCCCAGGCCGTCCAGGCGCGGCATGCGCATGTCGGAGAGGATCAAGTCCGGCGGCTCGCCGCCCAGGCGGGCGATCTGTTCCAAGGCATCGGCGCCGTCGTTGGCTTCACCGACGATCTGGATGTCCTCATGCAGGGCCAGCAGGCCTTTGAGGCCATCGCGCACCAGCTGCTGGTCTTCCACCAGCAAGAGGCGAATGCTGCCCTTGGCCGCGGCTTGGGCGGCGCTGCTGGGCTTGAGTTGAGGAAGAGGGGGGATGGGGTTGTTCATGCTGTCCTTGGACACCGCAATTCAATTCGGAAACCGGGCTGGCTGCGCTGCACCTCCATGCGCCCGCCCAGCTCGCTCATGCGCTCGGCCATGCCTTGCAGACCGTTGCCCGGCTTGAGGTGGGTGGCACCCAGGCCGTTGTCGTCAATGCTGACGCGGACTTCTCCTTGTGGCAAGACGTCCGTGCCAAGACTCGTTTCGTGGGACTCAATGGCCACTTCGATGCTCACCCGCGAGGCGCGGGCGTGACGAACACTGTTGGTCACCGCCTCCTGCACGCAGCGCAGCAGGGCATGGGCCACGCGCGGGCTCAGGTCGCGAGCGGTGGGGGCGATGGTCAGTTCGATATGGGTACTGGCAATGCCGTCGACCAGAGCCTGCAAGGCGGTGCTGAGGTCGATGCGCTGCGAGCTGCGCTGCTGGCTGACGGCCTGGCGCACATCAGCCAGCAGATTGGCCGCACTCTGCCTCGCCTTGTCCACGGCCAGGGCGGCGCCCTCGCCATCGGCGCGCTGCAGCAGGGCGCTGCTCAGCTGCAGTTGCAGGTTCAGCGCGGTCAGGTGGTGGCCGACCACATCGTGCAGCTCGCGTGCCATCAGGGTGCGCTCGTTGTAGCGCAGCTGCTCGGCCTGTAACTGCTCGGCGCTCAGGCGCTCGGCCAGCATGGCTTGCAGCCAGCGGCGTTTTTCGGATTCGGCGGCGGCCATGCGGCCCAGGCCGAAGGCCATGCCATGCAGGGCCACCATGGCCATCAGCAAGCCCATATTGTCCAGCCAGTTGGGCACGCCGCTGCTGCCCGGCGTCACCACCTCGGCCAGGGGCAGCAGCCAGTTCATGGCCAGGTTGATGCCGATCTGGGCCAGAGCGAAGAGGAAGGCGGTGCGCGCGCGCAGCAAGACAGCGGCCAGGGCCGTGACCAAAAAGGGCAGGCCCGGCGTCACGGCGATGGCCAGCAGATCGATCAGCACCAGGCGCAGCAGGGTGTTCGGGGGCGGCTGGTCGGCGCGGCCTTCACGGGCCAATCGCCAATAACCCCAGGCGAACAGCAGCACCAGGCTGAAGCAGCCGATCAGGAGGATGGGGTCGTTGCTGCTGCCGCCCCAACGCAGGTAGAGGGCCGGCACGGCGCCGTCGTAGGCGTCGGTGCGGTAGCCCAGCAGGCCGGCGATGGCCGCAGCCAGCTCCAGCAGGCAGATCGACAGGGCGGCCACCCGCAGCACCACATTGGGTTGCGCCACGCGGGCCAGGATGCGGTCCAGTTGCTGGTCCAGCAAGCGCAGCGG
This sequence comes from Roseateles sp. GW835-FHT13E02, assembly GCF_058794035.1. Lineage (NCBI taxonomy): Bacteria > Pseudomonadati > Pseudomonadota > Betaproteobacteria > Burkholderiales > Sphaerotilaceae > Roseateles > Roseateles sp. GW835-FHT13E02. The sequence goes on along the minus strand of NZ_JBXAGJ010000020.1, from coordinate 63,040 downwards.
AGAGGTGTTCAGCGGATTCTGCAAGGGGACACTTTGTTCAGCGAGTCGGCAGGGTGCCACAGCGGGGTCGCTTCTGGCATGTGTGTTTGGTCATGCAGGCGCCCCGGGGTACCGAAGCAGGGGGCGGGAGGGGCGGCTCAGCCTGCGGCTGGCGCGGCGATGGCCTCGGCAATCACGCCGCCGCCCAGGCAGACCTCCCCGTCGTAGAGCACCAGGCTCTGGCCCGGGGTGACGGCCCATTGCGGCTGGGCAAAGTCCACGCGGCAGTGGCCTGCGGCCGGCGTGTCGGGGTGGAAGGCGCAGGCGGCATCGGCCTGCCGATAGCGGGTCTTGGCGCCGAAACCGCCAAAAGCGGGCTGGGTATCGGTCCAGGACAGGTCGTCGGCGACCAGGGCCTGGCTCAGCAGCAGCGGGTGCTGGTGGCCTTGAACGACGATCAAGGTGTTCTTCTCCATGTCTTTGCGCGCCACGAACCAGGGCTCATGTTCGCCACCGCCGCGCGGCGTCCCTTTCTCCTTCACGCCGCCGATGCCCAGGCCCTGGCGCTGGCCCAGGGTGTAGAAGGACAGGCCGACATGCTCGCCCAGCTTGCGGCCGCGCTCGTCCTTGATCGGGCCGGGCTGGTGCGCCAGGTAGCGGTTCAGGAACTCGCGGAAGGGCCGCTCGCCGATGAAGCAGATGCCGGTCGAGTCCTTCTTCTTGGCGTTCGGCAGGCCGATCTCCTCGGCGATGCGGCGCACCTCGGTCTTGTGCAGCTCGCCGACCGGGAACAGGGTCTTGGCCAGCTGGGCCTGGTTCAGGCGGTGCAGGAAGTAGCTCTGGTCCTTGCTGTTGTCCACGCCCTTGAGCAATTCCGTCCGGCCGTCGCGTTGGCGCACGCGAGCGTAATGGCCGGTGGCGATTTTCTCGGCGCCCAGGCGCATGGCGTGGTCGAGAAAGGCCTTGAACTTGATCTCGGCATTGCAGAGCACATCGGGGTTGGGCGTGCGGCCGGCCTGGTACTCGCGCAGGAAGGCGGCGAATACGCGGTCCTTGTAGTCGGCGGCGAAGTTGACATGCTCGATCTCGATGCCGATCACATCGGCCACCGCGGCCGCGTCGACGAAGTCGATGTTGGAGGAACAGTACTCGCTGTTGTCATCGTCCTCCCAGTTCTTCATGAAGATGCCCACGACTTCGTGGCCGGCCTTTTTCAGCAGGTAGGCGGTGACGGCGGAATCGACGCCGCCGGACAGGCCGACGACGATGCGTTGCTTGGAGTTCATGGCCGCGATTGTCCCGCAAGGTCCGCGCACCCCGCCCTGGTGCCGGCTTTCGCACCGGCTTGGGGCGGTGCTTGACACCCGCAAATGCGGGGCAAGTCGTCATTAACAGAACTTTACAATCCGCGCCGATCTGTGGTTTCCCTGTTTTTCCTTGAATCGGCGGCGTTCTGCGCCCCGCGAGCGCCGGCCATGAAGCTGCATCCTTTTCGAATCACCCCTCACTGCGAACGCATCAGCGCCAAAGATCGCTTCAAGATCTACCTGGGCGCCTTGCTGCATCCGACCCAAACGCAACGCTGGCTGAACTTTGTCAGCGCCCACCCGGTGCTGATGGGGGCAGTGCGCGAGCACCCCAAGCTGCTGAGCAAGATCTACCGCCCGTATTTTTCGCGTCGCCTCGGTTGCGCACGCCGGGTGGAGCTGCTGATGGATCACTACGGTTTCATGCTCGAGCAGGGCCTGGAGCCGGTGTTGGCCCGGGCGGCACGCGAGAACCTGGTGCTCTGTGAGCTGAGTGGCAAGTCGGGTGCGACCTTCCAGGTCGAGCTCTCGGCCATTCACGAAGGCCACCGCGAGGGGGATCTCTGCCTGCGCCTGATGCTGGACGGCGAGATGGTGTTCAGCGCCTCCTTTGTCTTCATGCGCCGCCAGGGCAAGCCTTGCGTGGCCATCGGCCGCCTGCAGGGCGGGCGCTGCGAGGGCTCGCGTGAGCTGGTGCGCCGCGCCACCAAGGACTTCTACGGCTGCCGCCCCGGCGTGGTGCTGGTGCAGGCGGTGCGGCAGATCGGCGCCTCGCTCGGCTGCGAGCGCCTGATCCTGATCAGCAACCGCGATCGTGTGGCGCTCAACCCCTGGCGCCGCCGCAAGATCAGCTCCAACTACGACGCCTTGTGGGGCGAGATCGGTGCGCGACCCAGCGAGTGCGGCAGTTTCGAGCTGCGCTGCGACGAGGTGCCTCAGCCGGCTCTGGAAGAGGTGCCTTCGCGCAAGCGTACCGAGGTCAAGCGCAAGTTCGCCATGCTGGATGCCATGTACGCGGGCTTGCGGCTGCAACCGCCGGCCTGAGCTGGTACACCGCCTTGCTCGGAGCCGAAGGTCTCTCAGGCGAGGTTCAGTTGCTGGTGCAGCCAGGCGCGCGCCTCAGCGTCCTGTTTGTGCAAGGACAGCGGCAAGCCGGTGGAGGCGAACACACGGCGAAATTGCGCCTCCACGATCCACAGCGAGCTCGGGTCTGGCCCACTCAGGGCCAGGGCGCACAGGCCGCTTTGCAGCAGGCCCGGCGCAGCGGCCTGCAAGGCCAGCTCGGCCTCCGGCGTCATCAAGGCGTCGTCGCGAGCCAGTTGCACCAGGGCGGTCCAGGATCGGCCCTGGAGTGGGGCTACATGCCCGGCCAGTTCGCGCATCACCCGGTTGATCTCCTCGACATTGGCCGTGGCTTGCGGCGCAAAAACAAGCAAGCGGTCGTCGCGGCTGATGCGGGTGTCGCCGTGGGGTTTGAAGTGCATGGCGGAAGGGTCCAGCTCAGAGTTTCTGCAAGGGTGCGAACAGTGAGGCATCGTTGTACACCGCTTCCAGCGGCAGGCGCCGGCCCGCGGCATGGTCCTCGCAGCAGCGCAGCACCAGGGGGCTGCGGTGGCGCGCGGCGGTGGCGCGCAGCTCGTCCAGGCTGAGCCAGAGCGTGCGCACGATGCCCTGGTCCAGCGCTCGGCCCGCGATTTCTTCTCCGACCGTACCGCCAAAAGCCAGGCGCAGGTAGGTGACATCCTCCTGCCACGCCGGCCGCTGGAAGCGGGCCAGATAGCAGCCCAGGAAGGACTCGGGTGTGAAGGCTCGCGCCGTTTCCTCCAGCGCCTCGCGCACCACCGCCTGCAGCGGCGTCTCGCCCGGGTCGAGATGGCCGGCCGGGTTGTTCAGCATCAGGCCCTCGGGCGTCTCTTCCTCGACCAGCAGGTAGCGGCCATCGCGCTCAACCACGGCTGCGACCGTGACCGAAGGCTTCCAGCGTTCGTGATTTGTCATCTGTCGTTTGCTCCGCGCTTCCAGGGGTGTCTACGGGGGTGGAGTGTCACCTCGATTGTGTAAGCTCGACGCAAGCTGAACAGTCATATGGTTTGTTTGACCCGAGGAGGGACTCATGCAGATAGGTGTTCCGCGCGAGCGCGCGGCCGGAGAGACGCGGGTGGCTGCCACCCCGGAGACGGTCAAGAAGCTGAAGGCGCAAGGCCACAGCGTGCTGGTCGAGCGCGAGGCCGGCGTGGCGGCCAGCATCACCGATGAGGCTTACCTGGCCGCCGGCGCCGACATCGTCGAGCAGGCCGCCGCCCTGAGCGCCGACCTGGTGCTCAAGGTGCGCCGGCCCGAGGCCGAGGAGCTGGCCTTGATGAAATCGGGCGCCACCCTGGTCGGCATGCTGGACCCCTTCGACCGCGCCGGCCTGCAAGCCCTGGCCGCGGCCGGCCTGACCAGCTTTGCGCTGGAAGCCGCGCCGCGCACCTCACGTGCCCAGAGCATGGACGTGCTCTCCAGCCAGGCCAATATCGCCGGCTACAAGGCGGTGATGATGGCGGCCGAGCGCTACCAGCGCTTCTTCCCCATGCTGATGACGGCGGCCGGCACGGTCAAGGCGGCGCGCGTCGTCATCCTCGGCGTCGGCGTGGCCGGCTTGCAGGCGATTGCCACGGCCAAGCGCCTGGGCGCGGTGATCGAGGCCTCGGATGTGCGGCCGGCCGTCAAGGAACAGGTCGAGTCGCTCGGCGCCAAGTTCATCGACGTGCCTTACGAAACCCAGGAAGAGCGTGAAGCGGCCGAGGGCGTGGGCGGTTATGCCCGGCCCATGCCACCGAGCTGGCTGGACCGCCAGCGTGCCGAGGTGGCCAAGCGCGTGGCCCAGGCCGATGTGGTGATCAGCACCGCTCTGATCCCGGGCCGCGCCGCACCGCAGCTGATCAGCGAGGACATGGTGCGCAGCATGAAGCCGGGCTCGGTCATCGTCGACCTGGCCGCCGGCCGTGGCGCCGATGGCGTGGGCGGCAACTGCCCGCTGACCGAGGCCGGCCGCACGGTGGTCAAACATGGCGTCGCCCTGGTCGGCGAGACCAATCTGCCCGCCCTGGTGGCAGCCGACGCTTCGGCCCTGTATGCCCGCAATGTGCTGGACTTCCTCAAGCTCGTCCTCGCCAAGGACGGCACGCTCAGCGTGCCCCTCGATGACGACATCGTCGCCGCCTGCCTGGTCAGCCAGGGCGGTGAGGTCAAGCGCAGCTAACCCGAGATTGCCATGGAACTCGTCAGCCCCACCCTCACCAATCTGATCATCTTCGTGCTGGCCATCTACGTGGGCTACCACGTGGTCTGGACGGTCACGCCGGCCTTGCACACGCCGCTGATGGCGGTGACTAACGCCATCTCGGCCATCGTCATCGTCGGCGCCATGCTGGCGGCGGCCCTGACCGAGACCGACGCCGGCAAGCTCATGGGCACCCTGGCCGTGGCCCTGGCGGCGGTCAATGTCTTCGGCGGCTTCCTGGTCACGCGCCGGATGCTGGAGATGTTCAAGAAGAAGGCGCCCAAGCCCGCCGACACGAGCAACAAGGCGGAGGCGCGCTCATGAGTCTGAACCTCGTCACCTTCCTGTATCTGGTCGCCAGCGTCTGCTTCATTCAGGCGCTCAAAGGGCTTTCGCACCCGACCACCTCGATCCGCGGCAACCTCTTCGGCATGGTCGGCATGGCGATTGCCGCCCTGACCACGGTGGCCCTGATCCTCAAGCTGGCCGGCGGACAGAGCCTGGGACTGGCCTATGTGCTGGCCGGTCTGGTGGTCGGCGGCGGCATCGGCGCTTACATGGCGCAAAAGGTCGAGATGACCAAGATGCCGGAGTTGGTCGCCTTCATGCACAGCATGATCGGCTTGGCAGCCGTCTTCATCGCCGCCACCGCCGTGCTGGAACCCTGGGCTTTTGCCATCACGGCCAAGGGCGATCCGATTCCGGGCGGCAACCGCATCGAGCTGGCGCTGGGCGCCTTCATCGGCGCGGTCACCTTCAGCGGCTCGGTCATTGCCTTCGGCAAGCTCTCGGGTAAGTACAAATTCCGCCTCTTCCAGGGCACGCCGGTGTCCTTCCCCGGTCAGCACAAGCTGAACCTGGCCCTGGGACTGGCGGCGCTGTTCTTCTGCTTCGGCTTCTGGCATTCGCAGAGCTGGCTGGACTTCGGCCTGATCCTGGCCCTGGGCTTCGCGCTGGGCGTGCTGCTGATCATCCCGATCGGCGGCGCCGACATGCCGGTGGTGGTGTCCATGCTGAACAGCTATTCGGGTTGGGCGGCGGCCGGCATCGGCTTCAGCCTGAACAACAGCATGCTGATCATTGCCGGCTCGCTGGTGGGCAGCTCGGGGGCCATCCTGAGCTACATCATGTGCAAGGCCATGAACCGCAGCTTCTTCAATGTGATCCTGGGCGGCTTTGGTGGGGACACCTCCAGCGCAGCGGCCGGGGCCGCCGTGCAGCGCACGGTCAAGAGCGGCAGCGCCGATGACGCCGCCTTCATCCTTGGCAATGCCGAGACGGTGGTGATCGTGCCCGGCTACGGCCTGGCGGTGGCGCGCGCCCAGCATGCGGTCAAGGAACTGGCCGAGAAGCTCACGCACAAAGGCATCACGGTCAAGTACGCCATCCACCCGGTGGCCGGCCGCATGCCCGGCCATATGAATGTGCTGCTGGCCGAGGCCGAAGTGCCCTACGACCAGGTCTTCGAGATGGAAGACATCAACGGCGAGTTCGGCCAGGTCGATGTCGCCATCGTGCTCGGCGCCAACGATGTGGTGAACCCGGCCGCGCTGACCAAGGGCAGCCCGATTTACGGCATGCCCATCCTCGAGGCCTACAAGGCCAAGACCATCATCGTCAACAAGCGCTCGATGGCGGCCGGTTACGCCGGCCTGGACAACGAGCTCTTCTATATGGACAAGACCATGATGGTCTTCGGTGACGCCAAGAAGGTGGTGGAGGATATGGTCAAGGCGATCGAGTGAAAAGGCCGCGGGCGGCACGCGGGTGCCGCTCTAGAGTCTCGTATCGAATCCCCTGATGAGACCAGGGGTCTCCATCGGTCAGAATCCGGGGCATCGAATGGAGACAAAGAAGATGGACAAGACCTGGCTCAAGAGCTACCCCGAGGGAGTTCCTGCCGAGATCCATGCCGAGCAATATCCGTCCCTGGTGGACCTGATGGACTCGGCCTTCAAGAAGTACCCGCAGCTGGCGGCCTACACCATGATGGGCCGCACCATGAAGTTCGCCCAGGTGGACGAGGCCTCGCGTGCCCTGGCCGCCTATCTGCAGAGCCTCGGCCTGGAGAAAGGCGACCGGGTCGCCGTGATGATGCCCAATGTGCTGCAGTACCCGGTGGCCGTGGCCGCCATCCTGCGCGCCGGCTATGTGGTGGTGAACGTCAACCCGCTCTACACCCCGCGTGAACTGGAACATCAGCTCAAGGACGCCGGCGCCAAGGCCATCGTCATCCTGGAGAACTTCGCCGCCACCTTGCAGCAGGTGATCAAGCAGGTGCCGACCCAGCATGTGATCTTGGCGTCCATGGGCGAGATGCTGGGCTTCCCCAAGAGCCTGATCGTCAACTACGTGGTGCGCCGGGTGAAGAAGATGGTGCCGGCCTTTGAGCTGCCCGGCGCAGTCGAGTTTGGCGAGGCGCTGGCGCGCGGCCGCGGCCTGGCCTACAAGGCGCCCAAGGTCGGCCCCAACGACATCGCCGTGCTGCAGTACACCGGTGGCACCACCGGCGTGTCCAAGGGCGCCGTGCTCTTGCACCGCAATCTGGTCGCCAATGTGATGCAGGCCGAGGCCTGGTACATGCCGGCGCTGAAGAAGGTGCCGGCCGGCGAGCAGGTGGTGGGCATCGCCGCCCTGCCGCTGTATCACATCTTCGGTTTCACCACCAATATGATGCTGGCCATGCACATGGGCGGCTGCAATGTGCTGATCCCCAATCCGCGTGATTTGCCGGCCATGTTCAAGGAACTGGCCAAGCACCGTTTCCATTGCTTCCCGGCCGTCAATACCTTGTTCATGGCCATGGCCAACCACAAGGACTTCAACGCCGTGGACTGGAGCCATCTGGTCATCTCGGTGGGCGGCGGCATGGCGGTGCAGCAGGCCACGGCCAAGCTCTGGCTGGAGAAGACCGGCTGTTCCATCTGCGAGGGCTACGGCCTGAGCGAGACCTCGCCCGTGGCCAGCTGCAACCCGACCGACAGCACGCAGTACACCGGCTCCATCGGCCTGCCCCTGCCCAGCACCGAGCTGCGCCTGCTCGATGACGCGGGCAACCCGGCCGCGCCCGGCGCCACCGGCGAAATCGCCATCCGCGGCCCGCAGGTCATGGCGGGCTACTGGCAGCGCCCGGACGAAACCGCCCAGGTCATGACGGCCGACGGCTTCTTCCGCACCGGCGACATCGGCACCGTGGACGAAAAAGGTTACTTCCGCGTTGTCGATCGCAAGAAAGACATGATTCTGGTCAGCGGCTTCAACGTTTACCCCAACGAGGTGGAAGACGTGATCACCATGATGGACGGCGTGCTCGAATGCGCGGCCGTCGGCATCGCCGATGCGAAAGCGGGCGAGGCGGTCAAGGTGGCCATCGTGCGCAAGCCCGGCGCCGCCAAGGAAGTCAGCGAAGCCGATGTGCGCGCCTACTGCGAGGCTCACCTGACCGGCTACAAGCGCCCCAAGGTCATCGAGTTCCGCACTGAACTGCCCAAGACTCCGGTCGGCAAGATCCTGCGGCGTGAACTGCGCGACAAAACCTGAGCGTGTTGCGGGCGGGGTTTCTGCCTCTCGAGGCCCACTCTCCACTAGAGTCGGGCCCCTGAGGAAGGAAAAACCGTGATGCTGGAACAGGCCTACACCAAGACCGAACAAGGCCGCGCCGAGATCAAGAACCGGGCGCTGCCGCTGTCGCGCAGCCTGCGCAACCTCCTGCTGGTCATCGATGACAGCAAGAGTGCCCAGCAATGGCTGGGCCTGGTGCAGGGCATCACGGCGGCGGACATCGCCTTTCTGATCGACCAGGGCCTGATTGCGCCATCAAGCCGGGCTGGATCCGCAGCCGGGCTGGCGCCCGCCGCCCCGCAAGCCCCTGCGCTGCCAAGCCTGGACTACCAGGCCCTGTACGCCTACCTCACCGGTGCCGCGCGTGAGCACCTGGGCCTGATCAAGGGCTACCGCTGGGTGCTGGATGTGGAGCGCTGTGGCGACCTCCCGGCCCTGCAGCAGCTGGCCCTGCGCTTTGTGGACGAAGTGCGCCAGGCTCAGGGCGATGCGGTGGCGTTCAAGGTCCGCCAGTCTCTGGGCCTGTAGCGGCCATGCAGCGAGCGGGCGATGTTCGCCCGTCGGGGTGGCCGGGCTGTCCCTGGCTGGCACGCCGGCCGGCCGCCTGACTCGGTGATTCCACGGGCTGGCGCCGCGCCAGCACCCGCCTACCATCGCGCGTTCGCCACTTTTGAGCGCCAGCCATGCTTGCACGTCTTTCGCGCCGATCCCGCGCTCCGCTTGCCTTGTGGGCCGGGGTCCTGGCCTCATTGCTGGCATTGAGTGCCTGCCAGAAGGGCGGGGCCAGCGACGGCGCTGCCGCGTCGGCGAGCGGGGCTTCTTCGGCCGCCTCCAGCCCTGCCGTGGCGGCTGCCGCCTCGGCCGTACCGCCTGCGCTGGACGGCATCGCCCTGGCTGCGCCCGATGCTGCCGCGGTGCGTCAGCCCAGCAGCCCGCAGGCCTGGGGCGGCCCGCGCAGCGGCCAGGAGCCGACGCTGTCCGACCGGGTGGTGGACTACCAGATCGAAGCCCGGCTCGACCCCGAGGCCCACACCATCGAGGGCAAGCAGCGCCTGAGCTGGCGCAACCGCAGCGCCGTGCCGGTGCGCTCCGTCTACCTGCACCTCTACCTCAATGCCTTTGAGGGCGAGGGCAGCACCTTCATGAGCGAGCAGCGCCGCCTGGGCTTTGCCTTCCGCAGCGATGTGCCGATCAAGAAGGGCGACTGGGGCTATATCGAGCTGAAGAAGGTGCAGCAGGCCGGCGTGGCCGTGCCCTGGTACTTTGTTCAGCCCGATGGCGGCCCGGCCACCGACCGCACCGTGGTGCGCCTGGACCTGCCGCAGGCGGTGGCACCCGGTGGCAGCACCACGCTGGACATCGATTTCTTCGACCAGCTGCCGCGCGTGCTGGCCCGCACCGGTTATTTCGGCAGCTTCCATCTGGTGGGCCAGTGGTTCCCCAAGATTGCCGTGCTGGAGCTGCCCGGCGAGCGGGGCGCGACAGCGCCGCGCTGGAACGCGCATGAGTTCCATCTGCACAGCGAGTTCTACGCCGATTTCGGGCGTTATGAGGTGCGCATCGACGTGCCCGAGGGCTACACGGTCGGCGCCACCGGCGAGCTGCAGGGCGAGCCCAAGAAGCAGGGGGGCCGTGTCATCCACCACTACGTGCAAGGCGATGTGCATGACTTCGCCTGGACGGCCGACAAGCGCTTTGCCCCGCCGCTGAAAGCGGTCTACGAGGGCGAGGGCAGCCCCAAGGTGCAGGTCCAGGTGCTGTACCCGCCCGAGTACGCCCACAACGCGCCGGTGGTGCTCAAGGCCACGCTGGATGCGCTGGCCTGGTTCTCCAAGACCTTGGGCCCCTACCCCTACCGCACGGTCACGGCCGTGGTGCCGCCCTTCAATGCCAAGGAAGCGGGCGGCATGGAGTACCCGACCTTCTTCACCGCCGACAGCTATGCCGACCAGACCCCCGGCACCCTGGCCCATTTCGGCCAGGAGTTCGTCACCATCCACGAGTTCGGCCATGGCTACTTCTACGGCATCCTGGCCTCCAATGAGTTCGAGGAGCCTTTTCTCGACGAGGGCCTGAACGAGTTCTGGGACCAGCGCATGATTCAGGCCCGCGGCCAGCGGGCGCCCGTGACCACGGCTGCGCTCAAGCGCCTGGGCGTGGGCACCACCGTCGATGTGTTCGAGGGCGAGCGCCTGGGCGCCGGTCTCAAGGACCCGCCGGACGGCCTGGGCCAGAACAGCTGGCACCGCCATTCCAGTGGCAGCTACAGCACGGTGTACTCCCGCACCGCCACCGCCTTGCGCGACCTGGAGGCGCAGATCGGCCGCGAGAAGCTGGAGCTGGCCTTCAAGACCTACTACCAGCGCTGGAAGTTCCGCCACCCGAGCACGGCCGATTTGCGCGAGGTGCTGGCCGAGGTCAGCGGCCAGCCGGCCCTGGTGCAGCGCCTGTTCGAGCAACACATCTACGCCAGCCGCTCGGTCGATGACCGGGTGGAGAGCTTCAAGAGCGTGGAAGAGCTGCCCCTGCTGGGACGGCATATCAGCCCCGATGGCCGGCGCAGCGAGCTGGACAAGGACGCACAGGAGGACCTGGTCGAGAAGCTGCGCAAGCAGTGGAAGAAGGACCACCCGGCCTCGTCGTCCAAGGCCGAGGCCAAGAAGGACCCGCAGACCGGCGAAGTGCTGGCCGAGCCCGGACCTTTCCCCTACCGCACCACGGTGGTGTTGCGCCGGCGCGGCGCGGCGGTGCCGCAAACCCTGCGCGTGCGTTTTGCCGATGGCAGTGTGGAGACGGTGCGCTGGGACGACCAGCAGTCCTGGGCCCGCTTCAGCTGGGTCAAGCCGGTCAAGGCTGTGTCCGCCGAGCTGGACCCCGAACGCCTGCATTACCTGGATCAGAACCAGCTCGACAACAGCCGCGCCCTCAAGAGCGACGGCCGGGCCGCCCGCCGCATCGCCAGCGATGCCGGCAGCCTCTTGCAAACCCTTCTCGCCCTGGTGGCCACGCTATGAACATGCCGGCGCTCTTGACCCCCGCTCCCGATCTGCGCGGCCAGCTGCGCACCGGTGCCCGCCTGGCCTCGCAATGGCGCTTGCTGCTGCTCTGGCTGCTGGCCCTGGCCTTGCCCTGGTTGCTGGCCCTGCTGCCGCTCTGGCGCGCTCTGGCGGCTCAGCTGGACCAATCGCTGGCTGCAAAGCGCCTGGTGGATGGCTTTGAGCTGCCGGTGCTGGCCGAGGCCGTGATGGGCCTGGGCCCCAACGGCTTTGGCGCCTCGGCCCTGCTCAGCAGCGTGCTGCTCTTGGCCTTGCTGTTGCCCTGGCTCAGCGGCTGCCTGATTGCGGTGGTTCGCTCGCCCCAGCCGCTGGGCTTCATGGCCTTGCTGCAGGGCGGCCTGCGCGAGTACGGCCGCATGACGCGGCTCTGGCTCTGGGCGCTTTGCCTGCTGGGCGCGGTGGCGGCACTGGGCGGCGGGTTGATGCATTGGGTGGGCGAGAAAGCGACGCTGATGCAGCTGGAGGCCGAGGCCGATCGCTGGAGCCAGGCGGTGATGCTGTTCACCGGCCTGCTGTTCCTGCTGGTGCATGCCAGCCTGGATGCGGCGCGCGCCCGCCTGGCCCTGGAGCCGCAGCGCCGCTCGGTGTTCAAGGCCTGGCGTCTGGCCACGCGTGACCTCTGGCGCCAGCCGCGCCGCATCGGCGTCTATCTGCTGATCACGGCGCTGGGCTTGCTGGCGGCGGCGCTGATCGGGCTCTTGCGGGTGCAGCTGGCGCCGGTGGGGGCGGGCAGCCAGCTGCTGGCCTTGGCGATGGGTCAGCTGCTGGTGCTGGCCCTGGTGTGGATGCGTTGCGCGCGCGTCTTTGCGCTGGCGGCCGCCGGGCGCCTGGACTGAATGAATGAAAAAGGGCGGCCCTGAAGGCTGGCACACTGGCGACTTCTCGTCCGTCTTTGCCTGCCATGCCGCCGCGTTTTTATGTCGACCAACCCCTGGGCACCTCGTCCAGCGAGCTCAGCCTGCCGCCCAGCGCGGCCCGCCATGTGCAGGTGCTGCGCCTGCAGCCGGGCAGCCCGCTGACCCTGTTCGATGGCAGCGGCGCCGAGTGGCAGGCGGAAGTGCTGGCCATGGGCCGCAGCGAGGTGCGTGTGCACTTGCAGGCTCGCCAGCTGGTGCAGCGTGAGCTGCGTCAGCACATCACCCTGGCCCTGGCCATGCCGGCCAATGACCGCATGGACGGCGTCGTCGAGAAGGCCACCGAGCTCGGCGGCAGCGCCGTCCAGCCCGTGATGAGCGAGCGCTCGGTGCTGCGCCTCAGCGGCGAGCGCGCCGAGAAAAAGCAGGCGCATTGGCGCGGTGTGGCCATTGCCGCGGCCGAGCAATGCGGCCGCACCCGCATCCCCGAGATCGGCGCGGTGCAGTCCCTGGCTTCATGGTTGGCCCAGCTGGGCCCGCAGCCAGCCACGCAGCGCCGCTGGCTGCTCAGCCCCACGGCCGCTCAGCCCCTGCAAGCCCTGGCGGCCGCGCAGGCGGAGGCCAGTCACACCTTGGTGCTCAGCGGCCCGGAGGGCGGCCTAAGCCCCGCTGAAGAAGAGGCGGCCCGCGCCCAGGGTTTCGTCGCCGTTCAGCTGGGCCCGCGCATCCTGCGCGCCGACACGGCGCCGCTGGCGGTGCTGGGCTGGCTGGCGCTAAGTTAGGCGCGTTGAATCAGAAAGAGCGTGCAGCCAAGTCTTGTAAACGACGGCGTGCGCGAGCGAGGCTGGGTGATCGTTCAGAAGCTCGCTCAGGGCTCCAAGACGATGAAACTAAAGCCCGAAGTCTTGCGTTATAGCCAATACCCTGGCTAGCGACTGCACCCTTTTCTTTCACGAGATCTTCTCTGACTTCTCGCGGCGCAAGCTTTGCAAGTTGTAGCAAGTGGCTTTTCGGATCCGGCAAATCGTCGGGGACCTGTGGAAGTTTGCCCTTGGCACCTATCAGTTGGCGCATCGCTTCATGGTCGGCTAAGACCCAGGACTCGACTTCTCTCACGGCGATACGTAGCAATAGATTGGGAGGTGTCGGTGAGCCGGTCAGCCATGCGTCCCTTAACTGCCGGGGGCATGCAAGTCGATCTAGGTCAGTTATGAGTAGCACCGGTTTGAGGCGCGCCAGAGCTTTCCAGGACTCGATCTTGGACTGAAGGTAGCCGAAGCCGTCTTTACGCAACAGCTGGACGCTCCTTGGCGCTAAGTTGATCTCCGCCAGCAATTGGAGGCCAACTGATTCACTGAGTACATCTTCAGTTGCCAGGGCCATCTTCGTCATTGCCACAGGCCCAATTGATTGACCTCTGAGGGGCGAGTTTTTGGCAAAACTACCTCAGCGACCGAAAGCCCGGCTTCAATCGCCTGTGCTTCGTCAGGCGCCAGGGCCCGCGCAGTTGTGCCCTGCGGTCCAGATTCGAGCAAAACAACACCTCGCCCGTCGATACCCGCATTGCTGAGCAAGGCTTCGCTGTGAGTGCTGAGAATGATTTGTCGTCTTACTTTCTTGTCACGCTGCAGTCGTTGCAAGATCAACGGAATTTCTTTGACGATCGCATCGTTTAGAGAAATTTCCGGTTCTTCCAAAAGCAGCAGGGAAGAACCTTCAAGCAAGGCCCATAGCAACCCAAGCAAGCGCAAAGTTCCATCAGAAAAATGCTCCTCTGATTGCCAGCCCGCATTGGGGCGGTGGTGGGCATAGAGCGCTTCCAAATGGGGGTGGCCCAGCTTGTCTTGGATAAAACGCAGCTCCTCAAACTGGGGCACTGCAAGCTTTAAAGCCTTGCTGATTTTCACCAGGCGAGCTGATCGGGTCTTCTCTGGAGTTTTGGCAATTCGCTCTAAAAAGCCTTGACCAAAGGGGTCATCCTCTATCCGATGCCCCCCCATTTTCTCCGCGAACTTCAGCAGCTGCGGCACCAGGTGAAGGTAAGTGATTGAGCCAAAAAACTCTGGCAAGTCACGGAATTCTCCATTGGCTGCGATCTGTTCCAGCCGTGTCTGCGTGAGCAGCATAGGATCGGCGCGATCCTTGTTGTCTGGGCGAGTGAAGAGGTTGCTCCCGCCTTTCCAAACCTGTTCATCGGAAATCAAAATGCGTTGCGCCCCCTTGCCCTCGGGCTTGAAGCCAAGCACATAACGCCATGAAACCGGGGCGTCTGTCGAAGGTGCCAACTCAATTTCCAATCGGACTTCCGGATCGCGTCTAGCATGCAGACAGCGCACTTTGGAGATTCCTCCGCGATCTGCCACCGCAGTTTGCAAGCCACCGCCCTTCGCTTTGCTTACGTCTCGTAGGAAGCGCAACGCGTCCAGCAGATTTGACTTTCCAGAAGCGTTTGGCCCCAGCAAATACGAGACCTCCCGAAGAGAAACATCGATCGCTCTAAAGTTGCGCCAGTTCTTGAGCTTTATCCTGGTCACCAACATTTTTGAATTCCCAAAGGCTGTGCACCTGCGAAAAAGTGCTGCTGTTTCAAGAGGTGGATGGGCTTGAGCATGGTTACGAATGTAGCGCCCAAAGATGCTTCATGGCGCCTGCAAATTAGCGCAAGAGCTCAGTTGGAGGCTGCGTCATCCTCACGCCCAGGCTTGTGCTGTCGCGCCGAACCCTTGATCAGATCGAAGCGGAACAAGCGGCACTCGATAGGGCCGTTCCACATCGGGAACTTGCGCGATTCTTTGAGGCGCATCTTGCTGGGCAGCTTCATGTCGGGGCAGAGCAACCAGGCGGTCCAGCCGGCCGGGTTCTGGGTGTAGGCGCGCTTCCAGTGGGCGGCCAGGCGAGGGAAGAAGTCGTCGCCGGCGTCGCGCGCCTCGGAGCCGCCGGCATCGCGGCTCATCTGCACATTGCCGGCCTTGCCGCGCACTTCGATGCGCTCGCCGTAGGGCGGGTTCATCAGGATGGTGCCGGGCATGCCCTCGGGCAGCTCGGGGGCGGGGCGTTCGAGCGCATCACCGCCGTTGAACTGGATGTACTGGGCCACGCCGGCGCGTTCGGCATTGCGGCGTGCGAAGTCGACCATGCGGAAGGCCACGTCGCTGCAGAAGATGGGCACGGCGGGGGCGTGTTCGCGGTCCTTGGCGGCCTGCTTGATGGCCTGCCAGCGGCCGCGCAGAGGCACAAAAGGCAGCTGGCGCTCGAAGGCAAAGCGGCGCTGCATGCCGGCGGCCATGCCGCAGGCGATCTGTGCGGCCTCGACGGCGATGGTGCCCGAGCCGCAGCAGGGGTCGTGCAGGGCGCCGCCGGTCTCGGGCGTGCCCTTCCAGCCAGCCGCGGCCAGCATGGCGGCGGCCAGGGTTTCCTTCAGCGGGGCGTCGCCCTTGTCCTCGCGCCAGCCGCGCTTGAAGAGCGGTTCGCCCGAGGTGTCGATATAAAGCGTGGCGTCGGTTTCGCTGAGGTGCAGCATCACCGGCAGGTCGGGGAAGCGGGTGTCGACACTGGGGCGCTCGCCGGTGGCATCGCGCAGCACATCGCAGATGGCGTCTTTCACGCGCAGGGTGGCGAAGTTGAGGCTGCGCAGCGGTGAGCGCTGGGCCACGGTGTCGACGCGGATGGTCTCGGCCGGGGTGATCCACTCGTTCCAGTCGACCCGGCGGGCCAGGGCGTAGATGTCGTCCTCGTGGCGGTAGCCGCCCGAGACCAGCTCGATCAGCACGCGCTGGGCCAGCCGGCACTCGAGGTTGAGCTTCATCACGCCCTCGAGATCGCTCTTCAGCGCGATGCCGCCGCGCAGCACCTCGATATGGGTCTTGGGCAGGATGGCCCGCACTTCCTCGTCGAGCAGACGCTCCACGCCCGAGGGGCAGGAGACGAAGAGGTAGTGAAGGTCTTTGGGGGATTCTTTGGCGGCCATGGGCCGATTGTCCCAGGAATGGCGAGGGAGGGCCGCGGCCCTCGGCTGCAGCGCTCGGGCGGAATCCGGCGCGAAGTCTGTCGCCAAGTCACCCTGTCAACTCTGACAGCTCCGCCCAGAAATTCGAGATAACCCTGTATTCAGGCGGCGCGGCTGCGGTCAATCTTGTGCTGCGGGCGCTGAATAACGTGCATCTCCGACGTCAAGGACCGAAGCTGGACCTGGTCGCGGCGCATGAAGGACGTGGCCCGCGGGCGGCCGGGATCGATCTGCCGGCTCGCCTACGGCGTTCTCCATCCACCACCCCGGCTCTCAGCGCCGGTGCGGCGCCGCACTTCACAAGAGTCCGCGCCGCTCGGCCGGAGTCACTCTGTGAAAGAAAGCCTCATCACCATGTCTCAGCACACACCCTCTCCGCGCCGCCAGGCGCTCAAGCTCATGGGCGTGGCCTCGGTGGCCGCGCTCGGCAGCAAGGAAGCCAGCAGTCAGTCGCAGACGCCCTACGGTGCCGCCGCGGCCGCCTGCAAGGCAGACACGGAATCGACCGCCGGGCCCTACCCGAACATCAGCGCCGCCGAGCGCCGCGATCTGCGCGCCAACACCAGCGGCAACACCACGCCCAAATCCGGCGCTCCGCTGACCCTGCGCCTGCGCGTGCTCGATCTGGAGAGCAACTGCGCGCCCATCCCGGGCGCCGTGGTCGACATCTGGAGCTGCGAGGCCACGGGCCTCTACTCCAGCTACGCCCCCTTCGGCACCCAGGGGCAGAACTTCTGCCGCGGCTACCAGAAGACCGGGGCCGACGGCGTGGCCGAGTTCCTGACCCTGTTTCCAGGCAGCTACAGCGGCCGGGCCCTGCACATCCATTTCTCCATCCAGAGCGCGGCGCGCAACATCCGGCCCAATGACGATGGCCGCAATCTGCCCGACGTCTTCGTGGCCCAGCTCTACTTCAACGCCGCCACGGCGGATGAGGTGTTCCGCAGCTTTCCCATCTACCAGCAAGGCGCGCCACGCACCCGCAACGAGGCCGACAGCATCTACGCCAGCGATGGCGGCGCCGGCTATATCGTGCAGGTCAGCAAGAGTGGCAATGCCTACACCGGCACCATCGATGTGGGGGTGAGGCGCTCAGCCATCGGCATGGGCAACAGCCAGAACGTCACGCCCCTGGTCAGCGGCCAGGCTCAGACTGTCAGCCTGGGCCTGCGTCAGTCGCGGCTGTACAGCATCCAGGTGCCGCCGGGCCGTCGGCAGCTCAAGTTTCAGCTTTCCGGGGGTACGGGCGATGGCGATCTCTACGCCCGCCTGGCATCGGCGCCGAGCACCACGGTGTATGACAAGAAATCCGATGGCTCGAGCAATGCAGAAACCATCAGCTTCGCCTCACCCGTGGCGGGCACCTACTATCTGCTGCTCAATGCCTACGCGGCGGTCAACAACGCGCGCCTGCTGGCGACCTTGAGCTGAAGCCGGGCGGCGCTGGCCGCCAGCTTCGGGGCCGGTGCTCCAGGCGACCGGCCCTTGTCTTTTCAGCTGCGGCGCTGGCGACCGGCGCGCAGACCCAGGGCTGCCAGGCCCAGGCCCATCAGCAGCCAGGTCTGCGGTTCCGGCACGGCGGCCAGCATGCCCTGGCCGAGGTAGCTGTGGGTCAGCGTGGTCGGGTGGATGCGGTCCCAGTACATATAGCTCTCGGGGTTGCTGCAGGTGCTGCCGTCGGGCTGGCCGACATAGCCGGTGAAGCAGGCCGCCGTCACATTGCTGAAGCCGTAGAGCGCCGCGTTGTCGACCAGGGCTTGCTGCGTGCCCAGGGTGTCGAAGTAACGGATGTCGATGCCGGGCAGGGCGCGCAGCTGGCCGATAGCCTGATTCAGGCCGAGGTTGAAGCCCAGGGAGAGCTGGTGCAACTGGCCCGAGAGGCCGGAGGACAGGCCGGCCGGCGTCTGGCCCAGATCGGGCAGGCCCGGCATCAGGAAGTTGCGTGCGCCCAGGCCGTAGAGGGTCTGCACGGCATTGCTGAGGTTCTGGATGGCCGCTTGCGCCGTGGCCTGCGAGAAACCCAGGTACTGGAAATCATTGGCCCCGCCCCACAGCAGGTACAGCGCCTGGCTGTCGGCGGCCGTGCCGGCCAGGCCGGACTGGAAGGCGCCCACTTGCGAGAGCATGCCCGTGTTCTGCAAGGCGGCCGGGGCACCTGCGGCCACCGCCGCGCCGTTGAGCCAGCCGGTTTGGGCACCGCCCCAGGCGTAATCCTGCAGGCTCACGCCCAGGCCTTGCGCGAGGTGCTCGACGGCCACCTGGCCGTTGGAAAAACGACCCTGGAAATAGTTGCCCGGCTGGGGCACTGCGCCGCCGGTGGCGCGGTAGAAATTGCCGTTGTCCGAGAGGCTGTCGCCGAAGGCGATCACGCGGCTGTAGCTGGTGGCGGCGCTGCTGCCCGTGGCCTGAGCCTGAGCTTGGGAGGGGGCGGCCCAGGCCAGGTTGGCGGCGAGTATCAGCAGGGCGGGCAGGCGGGCGCCGGCCGGGGAGCGGAGGGTGGTGTTCACGGCAGACCTTTCAAGTAACGATCCAAGTCAGCGGCATGATGGCATGTCTCGAAATGGGAATCACCTGAAATCGGTGTGCGTGTTCACGTTTGGGGGTGAACAGGTGAACGGGTGAACAGGTGAACAGGTGAATGGTGAATCGTGGGGTGTGGTTCACCAGTTCACTGATTCACCCGTTCACTCAAGCTTCAACCTTCAAACCACCCGCCGCATCGTCGTCGTCCCGATGTGCATGCCTTCGCGGTATTTGGCGACGGTGCGGCGCGCGACCTGGATGCCTTGTTCTTCCAGCATGCTGGCCAGGGCGCTGTCGGACAGGGGTTTGGCCGGGTTCTCGGCGGCGATGAACTGCTTGATCAGCTCGCGCACGGCGGTGCTGGAGGCTTCACCGCCAGCCTCGGTGGACAGGCCCGAGCCGAAGAAATACTTGAGCTCGAAGGTACCAAAGGGCGTGGCCATGTACTTGGCCGTGGTCACGCGCGAGATGGTTGATTCGTGCAGGCCCAGCTCGTCGGCGATCTCGCGCAGCACCAGGGGTTTCATGGCCACGGCGCCGTGGCTGAAGAAACCTTTTTGCCGCTCGACGATGGCGGTGGAGACGCGCAGGATGGTGTCGAAGCGCTGCTGGATGTTCTTGATGAACCAGCGCGCCTCCTGCAGCTGGCCGCCCAGGGCGCTGTTGCTGATGCCGCCGCGCGTCTGGCGCAGGGCGTTGGCGTAGAGCTCGTTGATGCGCAGCTTGGGCGCGACCTCGGGGTTGATGATGACGCGCAGCTCGCGGCCGACCTTGCGCACGATCACGTCCGGGATCACGGCCGGCGCCTGGCCGCGGGCAAAACGCCGGCCGGGCTTGGGCTCCAGGGCCACGATCAGGGCTTGCGCTTCACGCAGCAAGGCATCGTCGGCGCCGGTCAGCAGCATCAGGCGGCGGCTGTCGCGCTTGGCCAGCAGGTCCAAGTGCTTTTTGCAGATCATGATGGCGATCACCTGCGGCGCGCTGCGCGGCAGCTGGCGCAGCTGCAGCTCCAGGCATTCCGTCAGTTCGCGGGCACCGACGCCGGGCGGGTCCATGTGGTGCAGCCATTTGAGGGCGATGCGCAGGTGGTCGAGCAGCTCCTCGCGCTCGGCGGCGCTGTCCTCGTCGCCGTCCGGCACCAGGGCCTCGGCGATGGCTTCCAGGCTGTCCTCGAGATAGCCGTCCTCGTTGAGCGAATCGATCAGCAGGCGCAGCGCCAGCTGGTCGGTATCGCTGAGGTGCATGCCGGCCATCTGCTGGACCAGATGCTCTTGCAGGCTGATCTCGGCCGATTCCTGGTCGCTGCGTTCGCCGTCTTCATCGTTGCTGCCCGAGCCGCTGCCGTTGTTGCTGGGCAGTTCGCGGATGCCGTCGAAATCGTCGCCCTCGGTGCCGTTCTCCCAGTCCTCGCGTTCGGTGCTGCCGAAGTCTTCGGCCTGCAGCTCGGGCGTGGCCTCGGCCTCGGCGCCGCCGCCCAGCTCACGGTCGGCGCCGCTGTCCTCGGCGGCACTGGCCGGGCGCAGCTCGGGCAGCTCGGGCGTGGCGACGGAGAAGTCTTCTTCGGTTTCGAGCAGCGGGTTCTGCGCCAGCATCTGCTCGACTTCCTGATTCAGCTCCAGCGTGGACAGTTGCAGCAGGCGGATCGATTGCTGCAGCTGCGGCGTCAAGGCCAGATGCTGGCTCAGTCGAACCTGGAGTGACTGCTTCATGGCGCGGGCTCAGGGGCAGTCGTGAGATGCAGGAATCCCAGCATCAGCCCCGCGCGGGGCTGCCGTGGCAGCGGGCGTGTAGGCATCCATGGCCGGCTCTACATGCGGAAATGTTCGCCGAGATAGACCTTGCGCACATCGGCGTTGGCCACGATCTCGTCCGGCGTGCCCTCGGCCAGCACCGAGCCCTCGCTGATGATGTAGGCCCGGTCGCAGATGCCCAGGGTCTCGCGCACATTGTGGTCGGTGATCAGCACGCCGATCTGGCGCGCCTTCAGGAAGCCGATGATGCGCTGGATCTCCAGCACCGCGATCGGGTCCACGCCGGCGAAGGGTTCGTCCAGCAGGATGAAGCGCGGCTGAGTGGCCAGGGCGCGGGCGATCTCGACGCGGCGGCGTTCGCCGCCCGAGAGCGCCGGCGCCGGGCTGTCGCGCAGCTTCTCGATGCTGAGGTCGTGCAGCAGCGCTTCCAGCAGCTCCTTGATGCGCGGCTCCTTGAGCGCGCGGCCCTGCTCGTCGCGCTGCAGCTCCAGCACGGCGCGGATGTTCTGTTCCACCGTGAGCTTGCGGAAGATCGAGGCCTCCTGCGGCAGATAGCTCAGGCCCAGGCGGGCGCGCTGGTGGATGGGCAGGTGCTCGACCGACTGGTCGTCGATGTGGATCTCGCCGGCATCGGCGCGCACCAAGCCCACGATCATGTAGAAGCTGGTGGTCTTGCCGGCGCCGTTGGGGCCGAGCAGGCCAACCACCTCGCCGCTGTTGACGCCCAGATGCACGTTCTTGACCACGCGGCGCACGCCGTAGCTCTTGGCCAGGCCCTCGGCTTCCAGGCGGCTGCGCGGGCCGGATTCGAGGGCGGCCACGGGCGCGTGATGGGGGCTGGCGACGCTGCTGTTGCTGCTGCTCATGGCGCTTTGCGGGGGCTCAGGCTGGTGCTGGGCTTGAGTTGCACGCCGGAGGCCGCGGCCGCGGGTGCCGAGGCGGCCTCGGGCGCGCCGCCGCGCGGCATCATCACCACACGGACCCGGCCGCTCGGGTGGGGCGAGGTCTGGCCGCCCTCGAGGGTGAAGACCTCGCTGCGGTTGTCGAACAGAATGACTGCGCCGGTCACCTCGTCGGCCACCGTCGTGCCCTGCAGGCGGCGCACCACGGCATTGCCGATGAAGCGCACGGTGTCGCTGCGGGTGTCGTATTCGAGCTGGTCGGCCAGGCCTTCGATGGCCTCGCCCGGCACATCGCGCGCCTGGCGGAAGCTGACCTGCTTGCCGGTCTGGCCATTGGCATAGACCTGGTAGTAGCCGTCGCCGGTTTCGCGCACATCGAGCTTTTCGGCGCGCAGCACCAGGCTGCCCTTGCTCAGCACCACATCACCGTTGAACTCGGTGCGCTGCTTGGCGATCTCGACGCTGCCGCCGTTTTTGGAACTGATGTTCAGCGGCTTGGCGCGGTCGCCTTTTTCCGCCCAGCCCGGCGTGGCGCCCAGGCCCAGCAGCAAGGCTGCCAGCAAGCCGGGCAAGACGGAAGGGCGCGGTGACAGCTTCATGGACAGCAGCGGGTGGGAGGATGGAGGAAGGGCAGGCCGGGCAAACACATCAAGCAAGGGTTCGCCGCCCAAGAAGGCGGCACAAAACTTGCAGATCATTCTAGTACGGGCCTGAGCCAGCCCGACGCGCCTGCCGCGCGTGAAACCTGAGCATCACGCCGCAGTGCCTGCGGTGCCATCACATCATCAGGCTTCAGGCCTTGCCACTGCCGCGCAGCTGTTGAATCAGCTGATTGCTCAGGCTCAGCGAGGCCTGGCGGCCTGCATCGGCGTTCTGGCTGGCGCCGGCTGCCATGCTGGGGCTGGTCAGGAAGCGGCCGCCGATGCCGATGGCCGGCACGGTCTCGACCCCATAGCCCTTGGCCAGGCTGGTGGCCTGGTCGATGCGCCGCTGGGTGTTGAAGCGATCGTTGAAGGCCGCGCTGAACTTGGCTTCGTCCAGGCCCAGGCTGACCGCGAACTTGATGATGGCCTTCTCATCGCTGAGGTCCAGGCGCTGCACATGGACGGCCTTGAAGACCGCCTCGTGCAAGTCGCCCAGGCGGCCGAGGGATTCGAGGGCCGCCATCAGGCGCTGATGCAGCTTGTGCATGGCACCCACGCCGACATGGATGCGGCGGAAGCTGACATCGGCCGGCAGTTGCTTGACCCAGGCCGAGACCAGAGGGTCGAAAGCAAAACAGTGCGGGCAGGTGTAGAGAAAGAACTCGTACACCTCGATCTTGCCCGGCGTGGCCGGCAAGGGTTGGGGCAAGCGCAGGTACTGCTTGCCCTCGACCGGGGCGGCACCCTGAGCCAGGCTCAGGGCTGGCAGGCCGGCCAGGGCCAGCCCGAGGGTTGAAGAGAACTCACGGCGAGAGATCAAGGTCTTCATGTCAGAGCGGGCAGAGGCAGAGCGGGGTTCAGCCAGGGATGGGGCGATCAGCCCTTGCTGGCGCGGGCCAGCTGGATCAGGTGCTCGGCAACGGCCAGGGCGCGGCGGCCGTTGGCCTGCTCGTTGTCGCCACGCAGGCCGGCGATCGAGGGCGAGGTCAGGTAGCGGCCGCCAATGCCCAGCGCCGGCACGCCGTCGATGCGGTAGGCCTCGGACAGCTTGGCGCCCTGGCCGGCCTTGGTGACCACGCCGAACGCGTTGAAAGCATCCTTGAACTTGGCGCCGTCCACGCCCAGTCGCACCACCAGTTCGGTGAGGCTTTTCTCGTCGTTGAGCTCGAGGCGCTCGACGTGGAAGGCATGGAAGATCTTGTCCTGCAGCTCGGCGGCCTTGCCCAGGGCTTCCAGGGCGTAGAACAGGCGCTGGTGCAGCTTGATCATGGCGTTGAAGCCAACGTGCACGCGGCGGAAGGCCACATCGGCCGGCAGCTGCTTGATCCAGGGCGCCAGCACCGGCTCGAAGGCATAGCAATGCGGGCAGCCGTACCAGAAGAACTCGACCACCTCGATCTTGCCCGGGGTGCTGCTCGGCAGGGCTTGCGACAGGGTTTGGTACTTGCCCGCGAAGGGGTCGGTCTGGGCCAGGGCCAGCTGCGGCGCAGCGGCCAGCGTGCCCAGGGCACCCAGGCTCAGAGGTGCGGACAAGAGGGCAGAAAACTCGCGACGTTTCATCATCTTCATCTTCTCGTTCATCTCGGTGGACAAAAGAGGCCTCGGCAGGCCCTGGGTGATGGACAGACGATCAGCGCTTGACGCCGACCAGATTGGCTTCGATGCCGGCGGCTTCGATCTTGCGCTGCATGCCTTCGGCTTCATCGCGGCTGTCGATGGGGCCGATGCGAACGCGGAACACGGTGCGCCCCGACTGTTCCTTTTCCATGACCTTGGCGCTGAAGCCCAGCAAGGCCAGGCGGGCGCGTTGCTGCTCGGCGTCCTCGTTCTTCACATAGGCACCGGCCTGCACGAAGTAGAGATTGGGGTCGGCTGCGGCCGCGGCGGCGCTGGCGGCGGCTGCCTTGGCCTCGGCCTTCTTGTCGGCCGGGGATTTGTCGGCGGCCTTCTCGGCAGCTTTCTCGGCAGCCTTGTCGGTGGCCTTGTCAGCTGGCTTGGCGGCCGGTGCTGCCGCTGTGGAGGCAGCTGGAGCGGGCGCAGGCGTTGTCACGGCGGCAGGGGCGGCCGGAGCCACCACGGCAGGAGTGGGCGCCGGGGCGCCGCTGACTACGCCGCTGGCCACCTTGGCGCCGGCCTTGCCGGCCAGGGGGGCGTTGGGGTCCCAGTTCTTGTTGCGCTGGGCTTCGGCCGCATCCTGCTCGGCCGTGCGCTGGGGCACCTTGTCGATGAAGGGGATGGGCACCTTGGCGATGTAGAGCGCCACGCCCAATGCCACGGCCAGGCCCAGCAGCAAGCCGACAATCAGGCCGAGGACAAAACCGCCCCGTTGTTGCTTGCTCTTGTTGCCGTTTCTGCTGTTGTTGTTGCTGCTGCCAGATTGAGCCGTGCTCATGCCTTCTCCGTCGCTTCAGGGTTCGCTTCGCGGGACATCACCTCGGGTGCGCTGACCCCCAAAACTGCCAGGGCATTGCGCAGGACCTGGCGCGTGGCGGCCAGCAGTGCCACCCGGGCTGCGCTCAGCTCGGGCGCCTGGTCCAGCACGCGCTCAGCCGCATAGTAGCTGTGATAGCTACCGGCCAAATCGCGCAGATAGAAAGCCACATCGTGTGGGGCCAGGCCGGCGGCCGCGCCGGACAGCATGGCCGGGTACTCGGCCAGCTTGAGCATCAGGGCCGCCTCGGTGGGCGCCGTCAGCAGGCTGAGGTCGGCCTGGGCCAGGGTGCTTTCGTCACCGCCGCGGGCCACCCAGTTGCGAATCACCGAGCAGATGCGGGCGTGCGCATACTGGACGTAGAACACCGGGTTCTCGTCGTTTTGCTTCAGCGCCAGGTCGACGTCAAAGATGAACTCGGTGTCGGCCTTGCGGCTGATGAGGAAGAAGCGCACGGCGTCGCGGCTGGTCCAGTCGATCAGGTCGCGCAGGGTGACGTAGGAGCCGGCGCGCTTGGAGATCTTGACCTCTTCGCCGCCCTTCATCACCGTGACCATCTTGTGCAGCACGTAGTCCGGGAAACCCTGGGGGATGCCCACATCGGCCGCTTGCAGGCCGCCGCGCACGCGGGCGATGGTGCCGTGGTGGTCGGTGCCCTGGACGTTGATGCACTTGGTGTAGCCGCGCTGGAACTTGTCGATGTGGTAGGCCACATCGGGCACGAAGTAGGTGTAGCCGCCTTCGGACTTGCGCATCACGCGGTCCTTGTCGTCACCGTAGTCGGTGCTGCGCAGCCAGAGTGCGCCGCCTTCTTCGAAGGTCTTGCCGTTGGCCACCAGCTTGGCCACCGTGTCTTCGACCCGGCCCGAGCTGTAGAGGCTGGATTCCAGGAAGTAGTTGTCGAACTTGAGGCCGAAGGCCTGCAGGTCCAGGTCTTGCTCGTGGCGCAGGTAGGCGACGGCGAACTGGCGGATGCCGTCCAGGTCTTCGACATCGCCCGAGGCGGTGAATTGGCGGTCGTCGGCGACCACGGTCTTGCCGGCGCGGAAGTCGTCGGCGATGTCCTGGATGTAGTCACCGTTGTAGGCGCTCTCGGGCCAGCCGGCGTCACCGGGCTTGAGGCCCTTCAGGCGGCACTGGGTCGAGTTGGCCAGCGTGGCGATCTGCACGCCAGCGTCGTTGTAATAAAACTCGCGCGTGACCTGGCTGCCCTGGGTTTGAAACAAACTGCAAATGGCGTCACCGAGTGCAGCCTGGCGGGCATGGCCCACATGCAGGGGGCCGGTGGGGTTGGCCGAGACGAATTCGACCATCACATGCTGCTCATTGGCGGGCTGTTGACCGAAGTGATCGGCGGCGCCCAGCACCTCGGCCACCACGGCCTGCTTGGCCGCAGCGGTCAGGCGGATGTTGATGAAGCCGGGGCCGGCGATCTCCAGGGCCGAGACCCAGCGCTGGAAGGCCGGGCGGCGCTGCAAGGCCTCAATCAGGGCCTGCGCCAGCTCGCGCGGGTTCTTCTTCAGCGGTCGCGCCAGCTGCATGGCGGCCGTGCAAGCGAAGTCGCCATGGGCGGCTTGCTTGGGAGATTCGAAGGCGGCAACCAGGTCGGTGCCGGGGCTGAGTTCTTGAATGGCTTCGGCCAGGGCGGCGAGCAATTCTTGCTTGGCTTGGATCATGGGCGAATTCTACGGGGCGGGCGTCAGTATGATGTTCGGCATGTCCCTGGATTCAGCCCCCGTCCTCGAGAGCGCTTCGGACCTGCCCGCCCACATCGGCAAGTACAAGGTCTTGCGCCGCCTCGGCGAGGGCGCCACCAGCGATGTCTTCCTGGCTGTGGACGAGTTCCACCGCAGTGAGGTGGCCATCAAGCGCATGCGCGCCTGGGCCGCCGTCAGCCGCGCCGGGCAGGGCAGCGATTTCAGCCTGCGCTTCTACGCCGCCGAGGCGGCATTGGCTGGGCGACTGCAGCACCCGAATGTGGTGCAGATTCTCGATGCCGTGCCCGAGGAAGACGCACCTTACCTGGTGATGGAGTATGTGCCGGGCGTCACGCTCAAGCATTTCTGCCGCAGCGACCGCCTGCTGCCGCTGGACCAGATTGTCGAGCTCGGCTTCAAGTGCGCCATGGCCTTGAGTTATGTCTTCCGCCAGGGCTTGATCCACCGCGATGTGAAGCCGGCCAATCTGCTGGCCGTGCTCGATGCCCAAGGCCAGGTCACCGATGTCAAGGTCAGTGATTTCGGCAGCGCGCTGAATCTGCATTCCGACTCGACCCAGGTGCACCGGGTCGGTTCGCTCGCCTACATGCCGCCCGAGCAGATCGAGGGGGGTGATGTCGATTGCCGCGCCGACATCTACGCGCTGGGCGCCGTGCTCTACCACCTGGTCGCCGGGCGCGCGCCCTTCGATGCGCCGAGCCAGATGGCCTTGATGCACCAGATCTACCACCAGGCGCCACCGCCGCTGCAAGGCCTGCGGGGTGGGGTGACGCCGGAGCTGGAGGCGGTCATCCTCAAGGCCCTGGCCAAGCATCCGCAAGAGCGCTATGCCGATTGGGAGGCTTTTGCCAAGGCACTGTCGGAGCTGGTCTCCAAGCAGTTGGTGCCTCTGGCGCGGCTTTACGAGGTCAAGGATTCGGAGCGCTTCAATATGTTGCGCGAACTGGAGTTCTTCTCCGACTTTGGCGACGTGGAGCTCTGGGAGGTGGTGCACCGGGCGCGCTGGCGGCGTTTTCCGCTCGACCATGCGCTCTACAAGCGCGGCCAGGAAGGCAATACCTTTCACATCATTGCCCAGGGGGCGGTCGATGTCTTCCGCGATGGCAACAAGGTGGCGACCCTGGGTCAGGGCACCTCGGTCGGCGAGATGGCCTATCTGGCGCCCAACCCGGACCTGCGCCGCCACAGCACCGATGTGCGGGTCAGCGAGGTCTGCATCACCATCTCGTTCACTCCGGAATCGCTAGGCCTGCTCAGCCCTGAATGCCAGCACCGATTCGACCGCGCCTTCATCCAGGTGTTGGTGCGCCGCCTGCATGCCGCGCACGAGGCTTTGGCGCATCCGCGCCGCATCATGTAAACCCGTCTTGAGGCTGTCGCGTTGCCGTGCTGGAATCAAGTTCGAGCGGATGCCACGCGATCTTGCCTCTGACCCTGCCCCCTTTCTTTGACGCCTTTGAAGGACATTTGCACATGAAGACGACGACGCTGAAATCCCTGCTGGCCCTGACGCTCTGCGCGGTGGCCGGTTTCGCCCAGGCTGCGGCCAGCTGCGATGCCCAGGCGACCGAGAAGAAGCTCGCCGGTGCTGCGAAGACCAGCTTCCTGAAGAAGTGCAATGCCGACAACCCGGCCGCCGCTGCAGGCAATGCCGCTTGCGACGCCGCCGCCGCCGAGAAAAAGCTGGCCGGCGCGGCCAAGAACAGCTTCCTGAAGAAGTGCAATGCCGACGGCGGCCCCAGCGCTGCCGCTGCACCGGCGGCCAACGACGCGCAAGCCAGCTGCGAGGCCAAGGCCGCCGAGAAGAAGCTGGCCGGTGCCGCCAAGACCAGCTTCACCAAGAAGTGTGTGGCGGACGCTGCGGCTGCCAAGTAAGCCGACTCGCCTGCCCAACCCCGGGGAGCACCCCTGCCGCCCGGGGTTTTCTTTTGGCCCGGTGTGGTGTGGCGGGTGATGGGTGATGGGTGATGGGGTTCAGGCCTGCCGGCCCCAATAGTCCGGCCGGCCGTAGTTCGCCTTGAGGAAGTCGATCCACAAGCGCACCCGCAGCGGCAGGTGCTTGGCCTGCGGGAACAAGGCGTAGATGCCGTTGGGCGGCGCGGCGAAATCATCGAGCACGCTGACCAGGCGGCCGGCGGCGATGTCACCCTCGACCTCCCAGGTGCTGCGCCAGGCCAGGCCCTGGCCGGCCAGGCACCAGTCATGCAGGACCTGGCCGTCGCTGCAATCGAGTCGGCCATTGGGCCGCAGATGCTGCACCGTGCCGTCGATGGCAAAGGCCCAGCCACGGGTCTGGCTGGCATCCGAGCTCAAGGTCAGGCAGGCATGCCGGCCCAGCTCCGAGGGATGTTGGGGCACGCCGGCGCGTTTCAGATAGGCCGGGGTGGCGACGCAAAGGCGTCGGTTGTCGGCCAGACGCACGCTGATCAGGCTGGAATCAGGCAGATCGCCGACCCGCACGGCGCAGTCAAAGCCTTCGGCCGCGATGTCCACCACCCGGTCGCTGAGGTTGAGCGACACGCTCACGTCTGGGTGACTGGCCAGGAACTCCGGCAGCAGCGGTGCCACATGACGGCGGCCGAAGCCGGCCGGCGCTGTGATGCGCAAGTGCCCGCTGGCCTTGACCCCGCCCGCGCTGACACTGGCTTCAGCGCTGTTGAACTCGGCCAGCAGGCGCTGGCAGTCCTCCAGAAACGCGCTGCCCTCATGCGTCAGGCTCAGCCGCCGCGTGGTGCGCAGCAGCAGCTTCACCCCCAGCCGGGCCTCCAGCGCATCAATGCGACGCCCCATCACGGCCGGCGCCACCCCCTCCAGCTGCGCCGCTGCCGTCAGGCTTCCCTTGGTGGCGACGGAAACGAAGGATTCGATCTGTTTGAGGCGGTCCATGACGCTAGATTGTGACTTCTAAAGTTGTAATAAGGTTATTTATGCCTTTATTGCTTCTTTGTGGGTGAATCATGTCAAAAGTAATAGATCAAAAAATTTGATTAACGAGTGGGCGATATGACGACCAAGTCGTTGCTAGGGTTATACATACCGTGGAGAACCCTTACTTTTGGCTCTAGAGGGCCTTCCTAGACTTTGTTCACTTTTGTTACGCCAGACGGCACGGACCACAAGCCAGCGTCTGGCTCCCTTGTTTCAAAAGCCACAAAGCATAGGAAACGACATGTTGAGGAATTGCAAGTTCAGCGCCGTGAGCGCGGCTGTTTTGGCCATGGTGGCCGTCTCGGCTCAAGCACAAACGCAGGCCCCGTCGGAGCGCCTGGAACGCGTGGAAGTGACGGGTTCGAACATCAAGCGTGTTTCGGCTGAAACCGCCTCGCCGGTGCAGGTGTACAGCCGCACCGAAATCAAGCAGACCGGCGCCAACACCGTGCGCCAGGTGCTGGACACCATCACTGCCACCTCGACTTCCGAACTGGTGGACAACGGCAATTCGAACAGTTTTGCTGCGGGCGCATCGGGCGTGTCCCTGCGCGGCCTGGGCAAGGGCGCGACCCTGGTGCTGTTGAACGGCCGCCGCGTGGCGTACTACGCCCTGGCCGATGGCGCCAAGGAAAACTTCGTCAACGTGGACGCCATCCCCGCTGACGTGATCGAGCGCATCGAAATCCTGAAGGACGGTGCCTCCGCCGTCTACGGTTCCGACGCCATGGCCGGTGTGATCAACATCATCACCCGCAACGAGTACAACGGTATTGGCATCAGCGCCTCCTACCAAACCGGCGTGGAGCCGAAGCTGCAGAAGCAGGCGACGGCCGCCGTGGTTGCCGGTTTCGGTGATCTGAACAAGGACAAGTTCAATGTCCTGGGCAATATCGAGGTGTACAAGCGCGAGGGTTACACCATCGCCGACGTGCGGCCCTCCTTCGCTCCGTGGCACAAGGAAATCGTCAACCCTGCGTTTGGCGACCCGAGCCTGAACTCTTACCCTGGCAACCTGATCAAGGGCAAGCTGGTCGGCGGTTCCTTCGTCCAGGCTTCGGGCAATCCTCGTGTGCCGACGGCTGCTTGTACCAACAAGAACGCCGCCGGTGCTTGCGTGATGGATATCAACGGCCTGAACCAGACCTATGACCCGGCTTCGCGCGTCAATGCCTTCGTCAGCGGCCGCCTGGCATTGAACAACGACCTGGAAGCTTTCGCGGAAGCCAGCTATTCGAAGACCAAGACCGAATACTTGTCCCTGCCATTCGCCATCAACGCACCGGCCACGCCTTTCCGCTGGTTTGACGGCAATGCCAAAAAGATCCAGATCGTGCCCAAGCCCGTGCTGGCGGCCAACAACCCGGCCAACACCACCGGTGATGTGGCCGGCTTGGAGTACCGCTTCATGGATCCTGGCATGAACTGGGACATCCCCGGTGACGCCAGCCAGTACCGCGTGTTGGCCGGCGTCAAGGGCTCGACTGCCGGTTGGGATTGGGAAACCACCATCGGTCGTGTGGGTGCTGATGGCACGAAGGAAGGCATCGGCGCACATCGCGTGGACTTCATCAACGCGATCAACAGCGGTGAGTACAAGATCGCCGGCAGCAACAGTGCCGATCTGCTGAACAAGATGTTCCGTAAGACCGAGCTGAAGGGTGAGAACCACCAGAACTTCATCGATGCCAAGGTCAGCGGCGAGCTCTACAAGCTGCCGGCCGGCATGATGATGGGCGCCTTCGGTGTCGAGTACCGCGCGGAAAGTGTGCTGGTCAAGTCGGGCCAGAATCTGCTGAACGCTGAGATCATCAACAACGGTTCAGTCTGGGTGGAAGGCAGCCGCAAGCTGGGCTCGGCCTTCGCTGAAATCGAAGCGCCTTTGGCCAAAGGCTTGCAAGCCAACGTGGCAGCCCGCTTTGACAAGGCATCGGGCTCAGACAGCCGCCTGTCTCCCAAGTTGGGTCTGACCTATCTGGTGGCCGACAACTTCAAGGTTCGCGGCACGGTGGCTGGTGGTTTCCGCGCCCCCAACATCCCTGAAGCCATGGGCAAGGTGGGCTTGACCGGTTTCTACAACAGCATGGTGGACCCCAAGCGTTGCGAGACGGCCACCAAGATCCGCGACATCTTGAAGAAGGGCAACGACAACGACAAGGCCGATGCCACCGCCGCCTTCAATTCGGGCTGTTTGGTGTCCATCCCCGCCATGATCTCGGCCAACCCCGGCATCAAGCCTGAGCTGTCCAAGAGCATGACCTTTGGTTTTGTGTTCGATCCGGTCAAGGACCTGTCGATCGCTGTGGACTACTACAAGATCGAACGTCGCAATGAGATCGCCAACCGTGATCCTGACTACGTCCTGGCCCGCGAAGGCCAAGCGGGCTATGACAGCATGATTGCCCGTGCGCCCGTCAGCGGCACCGACCTGGCCCGCGCGGCTCGTGCCAACGAGCTTGATCCTACGGCCAAGATCAGCTGGGCTGCCGGCGACTTGACCACCTTGTTGCTGCAGTATGAGAACTTCGGCAAGACTGAGCGCTCGGGCATTGACCTGGACGTCAAGGGTCGCATCGGTCTGGGTGAACTGGGCAACCTGAACCTGGGACTGACCACGACTTACGCCCTGACGGCCAAGGAGTGGGACATCGAAGCCAACGAGTACCGCCCGAACCGTGTTGGCCTGCGCAATGAGCCGCGTGTGCGTGCCGTGTTCAGTGCCGCTTGGAGCAACGGTCCCTGGGGTGCAGGCCTGCGCTTCAACTACACCACGGCTCGCGCGCTCAACAACGACGAGACCGATGAAGCCAACTGGGGCGAAGCTGCTTGCCGTAAGCGCCTGAACCCCACCGGCACTTACCCTTGCATCCAGCAGCGCGATCTGCGTACCGACCTGAGCGTGCGTTACAGCGGCTTCAAGAACCTGAACCTGGGCCTGAACGTGCAGAACCTGTTCGACGAGCCGGCACCGATCAGCCTGCGTGACGGCTTTGTGCTGCGTCCGCGCGCTGTGAAGGTCACTATGGACTACAAGTTCTGATCTGAACCCTGCGCTGGTTTGCGGGCTGTCTGTGGGCAGCCTTCGAACCCACTTCAAAACCCGGGCTTGGCCCGGGTTTTTTCATGCCGATTCACTTTGAATTTCATCTGTATTCCTGCAAATATCTCAAGTAATTCATAAATTTCCGGGTTCGAATCGAGCAGCCCTTTGCGGCTAAATTGCCGAGCATCCCGTTTCACTGTCTTGCCGAGGAACTCTTTCATGAACGCCCCCCACACCCCAGCACGCACGGCGGTTCACGGCCTTCAGGTCGCGACCGAGTTGTTTCGATTCATCGAAGACCGGGTCTTGCCCGGCACGGGTCTCAGCAGCGAGCGCTTCTGGACGGGTTTCGACGCCATCGTCCGGGACTTGGCACCCAAGAACCAGGCTTTGCTGGCCGAGCGGGACCGCTTGCAGGCGGCGTTGGACGATTGGCACCGCAAGCATCCGGGACCGATCCGCGACATGGCGGCCTACCGGGCATTTTTGGAAGAGATCGGCTACCTGGTGCCGCCGCCCGGCGCGGTGCAGGTGAGCACCGCAAATGTGGACGCCGAGCTGGCGCTGCAGGCCGGCCCGCAGCTGGTGGTGCCGATCCTGAATGCGCGTTATGCCCTCAATGCCGCCAATGCGCGTTGGGGCTCCTTGTATGACGCGCTCTACGGCACCGATGCCATTCCTGAAGCCGGCGATGCCGAGCGTGCGGGGGCTTACAACCCGGTGCGCGGTGCCCAGGTGATTGCCTATGCTCGCCGTGTGCTGGACCAGGCCGCACCCCTGGCCGGCGCTACGCACACCCAGGCGAACAGCTACCGCGTGGAAGCTGGCCGTCTGGTGGTCGGCTTGATCGGTGGCGCCAGCACCGGCTTGGTCGACCCCGCGCAGTTTGTGGGTTATCAAGGGGAGGCCGCGGCGCCCAGTTCGGTGCTGCTGCGCCACAACGGCCTGCATCTGGATGTGCAGATCGATCGCAGCACAGCCATCGGCGCCAGCGATGCGGCCGGCATCAGCGATGTGGTGCTGGAGGCGGCGTTGTCCACCATCCTCGACCTGGAGGACTCGGTGGCCGTGGTCGACGCCGAGGACAAGGTGCTGGCCTACGGCAACTGGCTGGGCATCTTGCAAGGCACGCTGACCGAAACGCTGAGCAAGGGCGGCAGGACCCTCACCCGCCGTCTCAACCCCGACCGTGTCTACACCGCGCCCGAAGGCGGCGCGCTGAGTCTGCACGGCCGCTCGCTGATGTTTGTGCGCAATGTCGGCCACCTGATGAGCAACCCGGCGATTCTCTACACGGACGCGCAGGGTCAAACCCGCGAGATTCCTGAAGGCATCATGGATGCCGTCGTCACGACCACGATCGCTCTGCACGATTTGAAGGGCGAGGCGGGCCGCGCCATCCGCAACTCGCGCGCTGGCTCCATCTACATCGTCAAACCCAAGATGCACGGCCCGGCCGAGGTGGCATTTGCGGCAGAGCTGTTCGCCCGCGTCGAGCAGATGCTGGGCCTGCCGGACAGCACGGTGAAGCTGGGCATCATGGACGAAGAGCGTCGCACCAGCGTCAACCTCAAGGCCTGCATCGCCGCAGCGGCCAGCCGTGTGGCCTTCATCAACACCGGCTTCCTCGACCGCACCGGCGACGAGATGCACACCGCCATGCTGGCCGGACCCATGTTCCGCAAGGGCGACATGAAGACCAGCGCCTGGATCCAGGCCTACGAGCGCAGCAATGTGCTGACCGGCCTGGGCTGCGGCCTGCGCGGTCGGGCCCAGATCGGCAAGGGCATGTGGGCCATGCCCGACCTGATGGCCGCCATGCTGGAGCAAAAAATCGCCCACCCCAAGGCCGGCGCCAACACCGCCTGGGTGCCCTCGCCGACCGCCGCCACCTTGCATGCCCTGCATTACCACCAGGTTCATGTGCAGGCGGTGCAGCAGGAGCTGCAGCAGATCGACGCCGACGCCGAGCGTGACGCCATCCTGGACCGCCTGCTGCAGATCCCGGTGGTCGAGCAGGTGAGCTGGAGCGCAGCCGAGATCCAGCAGGAGTTGGACAACAACGCCCAGGGCATCCTGGGTTATGTGGTGCGCTGGGTGGACCAGGGTGTGGGTTGCTCCAAGGTGCCGGATATCCACAACATCGGCCTGATGGAAGACCGCGCCACCCTGCGCATTTCCAGCCAGCACATCGCCAACTGGCTGCACCACGGCGTGACCCATGCCGCCCAGGTGCACGAGACCTTCCAGCGCATGGCGGCGGTGGTGGACGGTCAGAATGCGGGCGATGCGGCCTACCAGCCCATGGCCGGCCATTTCGAAACCTCGGCAGCCTACCGCGCTGCGCTTGACCTGGTGTTCAAGGGGCTGGAGCAGCCGAGCGGCTACACCGAGCCCCTGCTCCATGCCTGGCGTTTGAAGGTCAAGGCGGGTTCAGTCTGACGGACCGCCGGCCCCTCCTGAGGCCGTGAACGAACAGAGCGGGCCTGTGGGCCCGTTTTTTTTGCTCGAGACTTGATCGTTGCGCGCCGCTTGCATGGCGCGAGCTTTTGGCCCGAATCAACCGCCGTCAATCCCCTCTTCGCCCCAGCGTCCGAATCAGGAAAATCCGAAGCCGAAGGTATGGCGACAGGTTAGCTTGTGGATCGAGGTCGTATGCAGCGCGATTCACGGGCATACAGTGCTCGTCAGCTTCTCCGTGTGCGTAGCGTCGCGCTGGAGCTTGTTGCAACAAAAAAGGCCCGCTCGCCTAGCGAGCGGGCCTTTGCCCTGGGGGGACGCTTTTAGAACTCGTAGCGTGCGCTGAACTGAATTGACCGCGGCGACTGGAAGTTTTGCGGTTGATCGTAGTTCGGGTTCAGCTTGCCGGGAGCAGGAGGCGTGGCCCACTGTGCGTTGGTGTCTGCACGGCTGAAATCGCGGACTTCATTCAGGCGAACGGCTTTTTGCGAGTTCAGAACATTGAAGACGTTGGCTTGCAGCGTGAGGCGACCATGATTTGTCTTCGGTGTGAACGAGAACTGCAAGTCCAACTGACCGGTCCAAGGTGTGCGACCTGCTGCACCACGTTGGGTCAGCTGGGTTTTGCCGTTGTCATCCAGGCAGTAGTAGCTGGATGCGCTGGTGTAGTCCCCTGAGCCGCTGTGACCATCGACCTTATTGAAGTCCGCCACTGTTTTCGGGACAAAGCCAATGCAGCTCTTTGGGCGACCCGAGGAGATGATGGCTGTTGCGCCGACCTTGAAGGATTCCGCCACAGCGTAGTTGCCAAAGAACTTGAAGACATGAGTTCGGTCATTCGGCAGGTAGCCGCTGGAGCCGTGGCTGAATGAGCCGAAGTCAAAGTCCTGAGTGATACCGGCGTCTTCTTGCTGCAGGGTGGACTGGACATAGCCTTCAGCGCTGCCCTTGGATCTCGACCAGACGTAGCTAAAGTTGCCACCCCAGGTGCCATCAAACGGGTGCTCCAGCGTCAGCTCAAGAGCCTTGTACGTGCGCTTGTAAGGCTCCAAGCCAAAGTAGGAAGCCGGTATGGTCACTTCCTTCAACACGCCATCGTTCTTGACGTCTACCTTCAGGGACACATCGCGGCCAGGGTTCAGCAAGATGCAAGACGCTACATCGGTAGCCTTGTAACTGGGGTAGCCATTGGCAACAGCCCAGTTCTTGATCGCGTAGGCACCGCAGAAATCGTCCATGCCATCATTGATCTTCCGATTGACGAACTTGGCGCCGACGGTCCAGTCTTTGCTGAGAGCACGCTGAATACCCAGAATCCACTCATCCTGGTTCATCGGCCGCAGTTTGGTGTCAGCCACGGTAGCAGGATCAGGCAGTGCGAAGTTCTCTCCGCCTGTCACGGTGCCCACTTGGGTGACGTTCTGTGGCGCTGCGGTGACGGGATCCATGCCGTTGTAGGTGTACCAGGACTCTGAACTACCTTCAGCGCGCGTCATGCGGATGTTTGAGTTCGAAGCCACCGGAATGTAGTAGCGACCAAACGAGCCGTACACCTTGGTCGAACCATCGCCCAGCGCATTCAGCGAGAAGCCTGCGCGCGGGGCCAGCAGATTGTCTGCCTTCACGAAACTCACGCCATCGCCATTGCGGTTGTCAAAGGACTCGCCTCGCACGCCGCCGTACACGAGCAAATTCTTCGTAGCTTGCCAGCTGTCTTCCAGATACCAGGCCTTGTTTTCGACTTCGAAGGTTCCGGATGTGGACAGATAGGTGCGCTTGCGAACGACGGGTGTGCCGGCAGGAACGGCGACGCCGTTGACAGTGCCTGTTGACACAAAATACCGCCAGTACGCACCGCCGGAGTAGGACGAGCCGCCGGCTTGACTGGAAGTGAACTTTTGATTGTCGAGGCCGCCGCGGATCACATGGCTGCCGATCGAGTACTCAAGATCCAGACGCCAAGAGGTGCGGATGTCGTCATCAGTCGCCGGAGCCTTCGGATCACGACCGGGGGCGCCAGGGAAAATGCCGTTCCAGCAGCCCAGCGCCTTGGTGGCGCCGACGTTGTAAACCGTCGGGCAATCTGCGCCGTCTTGTCGGCTACCAAGCACCAAGGGCTGTTGGTTCTTGACCCGACCAGCAAGCGCTGAAACGGTCAGGGAGTCAGTCAGATAGCCCGTGTACTTGCCAATGGCCACGGTGCCACCGGAAGCTTCTTCGCTTTGACCTGCGACACCGGCATGTTCCGTCGCGTACCAGTACTTGGCTCGTTGCGCATCGGACACCCCGCTCATCAATGAGCTTCCGGCCTTGTCGCGTTCGTAATCTACGAAGCTGCGCTCGCGCTTATTGTCAATCGCAGTCAATTCAAACGAATGACTGTCGTTGGGCTGAAAGTCAACTTTGAGGAGGCCGCGGGGACGGCTGTCACGGATGATGGTGCTGCGAGTCTGTCCAAAGGTCTCGTCACGGTTGTGACGACCTTCGACCAGGGCGAACACGAACAGCTTGTCCTTGATCACCGGTCCGCCGATGTAGGCGTTGTAGTTCAGTCGGTCGTAAATGCTGTCTTGACCGAAGACGGTGTACGCAGGCAGCTTCGTTTGGGTGTCGATGGTGTCCTTGTCGAGATTGACAACATTCTTGCCCTTGCTGCGGAACTCCGAGGGAGTCCAGTAGGCCGAGGCGCCACCCTTCCACTCGTTGGTGCCACGCTTGGTCACGATGGAAACCACCCCGCCCAGCGAGCGGCCGTACTCGGCTCCATAGCCACCCGCCTTAACCTGCTGTTGTCCGACTGCGTCGAACGGCAGTTCTGCATAGGACAGGAAGTTGCGGATGTTGGTCACATCAAAACCATTGATGTAGTACCCATTCTCACCAACCGATGCGCCGCCAAAGGAGGGGAGGTCACCAGTGCCCATGCCTGGGTCGCCCTTCACCACACCTGGAGCCAGCAGTGAAATGGCATTCGGGTTACGCGCGACAGGCAGTTCACGAATCGACTCAGCTGTGAACACCGAGTTTGTTTCCGTGCTCGACATGTCGATCGTGCGGACGCGCGAGCCCTTGATGTCGATGCGCTCCAATGTCTCTGCCTGTAGGGAAACGGAGGACGTGGTGCCGACAGCCACGAAAACATCCTTGCTGATACCCTCGGTTGTCACTTTGTACTTGCCCGGGACCATCTTGGTCAGGGCAAAGTTGCCGGACTTGTCTGCCTTGACGGTTCGAGTCTGTCCCGTTTCAACGTTGACGACGGTGATGGTCGCTTCTGCCTTGGCAGAGCCGGACAGCGAGCCTTCTGAGCTCTGTGCCATGGCAACGGAAGCCATGAGCAGGCTGGTGGCGACGGCGATGGCCGTTCTGGAGGTCAGGCGGATCGCGCCTGTTCGATTGCTAGTTCCCATTGATGCCCTCTGTTTGTTGAATGCATGGAGTCGGCCAGTGCATTCCCGCGAGCGCGTGGTCAGCAAATGGCCCGAGCTGAGTTTCCTTGTGTGGGCGCTGGTCGCCCCTAGGGGTATGCCTAATGGCAGGTGTCATTCGTCACAATGGATGTCAATCAGTCGGGTGAGCTGTCAGTCGTAACAGTTTGATTCAATTGGGTTTTTGGCTTGAGGGTCGGCCGGTTTCGGTGGCC
The DNA here is from genome assembly GCF_058794035.1 of Roseateles sp. GW835-FHT13E02. NCBI lineage: Bacteria > Pseudomonadati > Pseudomonadota > Betaproteobacteria > Burkholderiales > Sphaerotilaceae > Roseateles > Roseateles sp. GW835-FHT13E02. The sequence goes on along the minus strand of NZ_JBXAGJ010000020.1, from coordinate 24,969 downwards.
GACTGATACTGCTGATGAGCGTCTGGGGTGGCATGACTGCAACAGTCTTGTTTGGATTCGAAGGTGAATTCAGTCGCTCAGAAATGAAGCGGCCCACTGGTTTGCACCAGCGGGCCGGGATCGCTTTCATCAAGTACCTTGACGCGTCAAGGTACCCGTTGAATCAAGCGCCTTAGAACGGCTTGTTGTAGGTCACCGTCAAGCGCATGCTGCGCGGAGCGGCGTTGCCGACCGGCATTTCATAGATGTTGCGCTTGCCACCACCGTTGGTTTCACCGCGCTCTTCAACCGCCAAAACGGCCTGGTTGTTGAACACGTTCAGCACTTCACCGGTCAGAGCCAGGCCAGGAACCATGCTGGGCTTAAACGTTGCGCTCAGGTTGAGGCGCGAGTTCTCAGCCAAGCGGCCCACAGCACCGCGCGGGGCTGGCTTGCCGAAGCAGTAGTGGTAGTTCGAGCCGTAGTTGTTACCCGCGGCCCACCAGTTGGGGTTGTTCCAGGCGGTTGGCAGGCCTTCATGCTTGCCTTGGTAGGTGCCCAGGCAGCTACGGGGACGGCCGGACTCGTAGGTGAACGTGCCGCCCAGTTGGACTGCCGAGGTCACTTCATAGAAGCCATAGGCCTTGATCTGATGGCGACGATCATTGGGCAGATAGCCTTCGCCGTACTGCATGAGTTCGGGGTGATCCCAGGTCATGGTGGCCGACACGTCGCGTTGAGCGCGGTCAGACAGGGTTTGACCCTCTGTATTGCCCTTGCTCTTCGAGTAGGTGTAGGTCATCTTGCCGTACCAGCCGTCGCGGAACGGATGCTCCAGGAAGAAGTCGAAGGCGGTGTAGGTGCGCTTGGGCTTGACGCTGCCGTAGCCCATCTCTTCTGGTGAGAAGGTCACACGGGTGTAGGTCTTGCCGTCGCCATTGAAGTTCATGTCGAAGGTGTTCGACCGGCCTGGATTGAACGAAGCGCAGCTCCAAGGGGCGTGAGCATCGCCGTCGCCGGCATCAGCCAGGGCGATGAAATCGCGCCAGGGCTTGGCGTCCAGTTGCGGGTTGTCCTTGACGTACTTGCTGAAGGGGCGAGCGTCGCAAGTGTCGTCGATCGTCGACTTCATGGTGCGGTGGGTGAACTTCACACCACCCGTCAAGCTCTTGCTGAGAGCCCGTTCGATACCCAGGATGATTTCGTCTTGGTAGGCCGGCTTCATGTCGATGGCCGCCACGCTGCGAGGATCCTTCGGTTGACCGTACTCGCTGTTGGACGAATAGGCCTTGGCTTGGTCAATACGACCTGTAGGCATGCCGTTCGCGTCCACGCCGGTGTAGGTGAAGACCTGGGTGGTGTTGGTCGAGCCGTTGGCACCGCGCAAGGCGATCAAAGTCGGGATCTGGATGGAGTAGCGGCCAGCGCTACCAAACACCTTGGTGGAGGAGTCCCCCGACACGTCCCAAACTGCCGAGAAGCGAGGATTCAGCTGATCCTTGATCTTCAGGAAGGCAACTTTGTCCGAGTTCAAGTTCTCGTAGGTTTCGCGACGCAGGCCGAAGGTCAGTTGCAGGCCCTTGGTCACGGCCCACTTGTCTTCGATGTACTGTGCGGTCTGGTTGGAGTACGCGCTGCTGGTGGTCGAATTGACGTTCTCAACGCCATAGAAGCCCTTGGCAGCGAGAGCGCCGTTGGCGGGGTTGCCGATCCAGAGCTTGGTGCCGCCGGACTGGGAAAGGATCAGCTCTTTGTTGGCGATCGCGGCAGCATCCAGTGCGCCGGAGTAGGTGATGCTACGGCCTCCCGGGGGCGCTTCCTTGCCGCCATTGAGCGTGGACATCTTGTTGTCGTCCAGACCCACCTTGATCGTGTGCTTGCCGAGCTTGTACTCGACATCCAGTCGGAAGCCCTTGACCTTGTCTTCGTTGTTCGCGGGGTAGAGCTGGCCCGTGAAGGTGTTCAGCTGGGGGTAGCTAACGCCAGGTGCTTGAGAGCTGACGCCGTTCTCGAAGCCAACGTTGGGAACTTGGGTGTTGATCCCGCTGGTGGAAGCTTCGCGACGCGTGCTGCTTTGGCCGGCAAGTGCCGTCACGGTCAGATTGTCGGTCAGTTCACCGACATAGCGCAGGATCTGGACATTGGCGCCCGAGGCGGTCAAGCCGTCTTCGTCGTTCTTCCACTTCTCAACGTGGTCAATCTTCCCGTTGCGTTCTCCCGTGACAGCGTTGACGCCGGAAACGGTCCGGGTCAACTTGGGGGTGTCGCCAATCAGGGTCAGGTCGAGGCGATGGCCATCGGTGATGTTGAAGTCGAACTTGCCCATCACGCGGGTCGTGATGGTCTTGTCATCGTTCCATCCGCTGGTAGCGGCGGCCGCAGGAACCGAGGTGTTCCCGTTGGTCGCGTCCATATTGCCGGACTTGACCGTGCGCTGTTCCGCAGACACGAACATGAACAAGCGATCCTTGATCAGCGGGCCGCCGACATAGGCACCCAACTGAGTTTCGCTCAGGGTGTTCTTTTCGCGCAGCAGGCGCAGCTTGCCGTCGGTAGCAGCAACGCCCGCATTGCCGTAATAGCGATTGACCGGTGCGTTGCGGAAGCTGGCGGGCGAGAAGCTGGCTTGGGCGCCGTACTCCCAGTTGTTGGAGCCGCTCTTGGTGATGACGTTGACCACGCCGCCGATGGAGCGGCCGAACTCAGCACCGAAACCGCCATTCAAAATCTGAGCTTGTTCAATGGCGCCAAATGGCAATTCCGAAGAGCCCAGCTGGTTCAGCGGATTCGTCACCGGGAATCCGTTGATGTAGTAAGAGTTTTCCGATGCCGCGCCGCCGCCGATGCTGGCGCCGCCGGGGTAGCGAGGGTCAGCGTGGGTGGTGTTCGGCGCCAGGGCAATGATGGCGCCGAGGTTGCGAGCGGTCGGCAGTGCGTCGAGTTGCTTGGCGGTGAAGCTGGCGCCACTGTCAGCATTGGTCACGTCCAGCAGCTTGCGCGTGCCCGAAACCGTCACGGTTTCGAGCTGCTGACCGAAATTGACTTCAGCGCCCTGGCCGATCTGCACCTGAATGCCTTCGCGCGTTTGGATGGCCTTGCCATCGCGCATCAAGGTCACTTTGTAGGTACCAACAGGCAAGTTGGTCACTTGAATGCGGCCGGTCGAATCCGGTGTCGTGACACGACGGAAGCCGGTCGCCGGGTTTTCGATCACGACGGTTGAGCCTGGGGAGACTTGGATGCTCCCGTAGATGCTGCCGGTCGCGTTGGACTGCGCGTAGACCGTTCCGGTCGCAACGAGCAGACTGACAGCGGCCGCAACGGCGGATCGCTTCACGAATAGATTCATAGACATGGATTGATTTCGATTCGACATGAAAGCCCTCACTTCTTTGGTAAAGAACATCTCGTCCGGAAGCTCCGGTTCTTTTGGTGGCCGGAACGCTACAAAGGCAAATGCGCCGGGCGATTGTTGATTCGGGCGTGAAATCGCTGACTAGGGGAAGTCCTTGAGGACGCATGGCAATCGGCACCAAATGCCATGCGGTTTTTGTGTGCCTTTCGTAAGTTGTTGAAAAGCAAGGTGTTTTGTCGAATGGGGCGTCGATGCGCACGCCCTTGAGGGCGCGGCACTAGGGTTCGCACGTGTGGAACTACGGCAACGAGTCGACACGCATGGGGCGTCGAGGGGGACCCTTGTCAGCGCCATTTGCCGCTTGAAACGAGGCCTAGCAACAGATCGGCTTGACGATTGGCACGCTCAAGGCCCAGTGATCTGGTGTACGCGTCGAATGCGCCGCTCGGCCCATGAGCCCCGCGCCTCTTGTGCATGCCTGCTGACTAGAATGCGCTCCCGACCTCTTCTCAGACTCGCACCGGTGCTGGATGTCCGCCTGGCTTGCGTCCGCCATCCATGTTTGCCACCCCCCCCTCCAATTGCTCCACCCTCATCATCGGCGCCGGCCCCGCCGGCAGTGCCTGCGCGCGGGTGCTGGCGCAAGCCGGCTTGGACGTGGTGCTGGTGGACCAGCAGCCGCAGGGGCGGGACAAGATTTGCGGGGATGGCTTGATTCCGGACAGCCATGCGGCGCTCAAGCGACTGGGGCTGTTGGATCAGGTGATGGCGCGGGCCCAGCCGGTGCAGCATGTGGCATGCATTGGGCCGCGCGGCGGGCGCATCGAGGTGCCCGGCACGCTGGCGGTGCTGCCTCGGCGTGAGCTCGATGAAATGCTGTGCCAGGCGGCGCAGGACGCGGGCTCGCGCTTTCTGGCGCCGGCGCGCTTCGAGGCGCCGCTGGAGGATGAGCAGGGCCGGGTCTGCGGGGCGCGGCTCAAGATCGGCGATCAGTTGCACGAGATTCGCGCGGACTGGGTGATTCTGGCCACCGGTGCCGTGCCCAAGGCCTTGACCGCGGCCGGCCTGTGCGAGCGCCACACACCCAGTGGCGTGGCTCTGCGCGGTTATGTGCGCGCACCCTCGATGGTGGGGCGCATCAAGGCCATGGATGTGGTCTGGCATGAGTCGGTGCGCCCGGGCTATGGCTGGATCTTCCCGGCGCCCGATGGTTGCTTCAACATCGGCGTCGGTGTGACCGACAGCCACAAGGCCGTCGGCGGCAAGGGCGAGAAGAAAGAGCTCAATCTGCGCGCCATCTTCGACGCCTTCGTCGCCCACTACCCACCGGCCGCCGAGCTGATGCGCGAGGGTGAATTGGTGGGCGAGCTCAAGGGCGCGCCGCTGCGCTGCACCCTCAACGGCGCGCGCTGGAGCCGCCCGGGCTTGCTGGTCACCGGCGAAGCGGCCGGCAGCACCTACTCCTTCACCGGTGAAGGCATTGGCAAGGCCATGGAGACCGGCATGCTGGCGGCCGACGCCGTGCTGCTGGGCCGCAGCCGCGATTGGCAGGATGCCCAGGTCCGTGCGGCCTACGAGGAAAGCCTGCGCGCGCTCAAGCCCAAGTTCGATCTGTACGAGCGGGCCAACCGTGTCAACGCCCACCCCTGGCTGGTCGATCTTCTGATCTGGCGCGCTAAACGCAGCCCGCGCCTGGTGCAACGCATGAGCGGGGTCTTGAATGAAACCAGCAACCCGGGCAATCTGATCAGCCTGAGAGGTTTCAAGCGCCTGTTCCTCGAGTGAGGTCGGGCGCTCGGCTTCCGGTTTTAGTCCCCTTCTTTTTTCCTCAACCCAAGCCAGGATGGGCCGCCCGCGCGGCCCCGGGATTCGCGCCATGTGTCAACTGCTGGGCATGAATGCCAATGTGCCGACCGATGTGATGTTCAGCTTCACCGGCCTGGCCAACCGCGCCGATGAGCACAAGGACGGCTTCGGCATCGCCTTTTTCGAAGGCCGCGGCCTGCGCCATTTTGTCGACCACCACAGCGCGCGCGTCTCGCCCCTGGCCGAGCTGGTGCAGCGCTACCCGATCCGCAGCGACAACGTCATTGCCCATATCCGCAAGGCGACGCAAGGCCAGGTCTCGCTGGAGAACACCCATCCTTTCGTGCGCGAGCTTTGGGGCCGCTACTGGGTCTTCGCCCACAACGGCAACCTCAAGGATTTCCAGCCGCGCCTGCATGCCGCCTTCCGCCCCGTGGGCCAGACCGACAGCGAGCTGGCCTTTTGCTGGCTGATGCAGGAGCTGGCCAAGGCCCACTGCACCGTGCCCAGCATTGCCGAGCTGAGCCTGACTCTGGCCGAGCTGATGCCGCAGTTGAACGCCTATGGCACCTTCAACATGCTGCTGTCCAATGGCCAGGCGCTCTGGGCCCATGGCTCCACCCACCTGCACTACCTGCTGCGCCGCCATCCCTTTGGCCGCGTGCATTTGCAGGATGAAGACCTGAGTGTCGATTTTGCGCCCCAGACCACCGAGCAGGACCGCGTGGCCATGATCGCCACCCAGCCGCTCACCCGCGACGAGCCCTGGGTGGCCTTCCAGCCCGGCGAGCTCAAGGTCTTTGTGGGCGGCGAGCTGCTCACTTGATCCGTCGCCGCCCTCGGGCCGCCCGCCATTCGCCGCAGGATCCTGCCATTCGCCGCCTGAGCCCGGCCTCGCCGTTCGGCCTCGCCTAGACTGCCGCCCATGCAGCAAGCGCCGTCATCCCGGGATCACCCCGCCCATCTCGCGCTGGACTGGACCCAATGGGTCTGGCCCGGTCCGCGTCGCGTCTTCAGCGAGGAGGAGCTGGCGCGTGCCGGCCGGCAGCCCTGGCCGGTGTCGATCGATCTGTATGTGCTCAGCAATGTGCTGGTGCTGCTGGCCATCAATGTTCCGGAGTTGCCGCGTCAATGGGCGGGCTGGATCAGTGCCGGCGTGCTCGCCGTCCTGGCTCTGGTGCTGGGACTGGCGCGCACCCTGTGGCGCCGGCCCAGCCGGCGGCGCCTGAACCTCATCAGCTATGCCGCGGTGCTGGCCTTCGTGCTGGCCACCCTGCCGATCTCGCACCCCGAGCTGGCCTCGCCCGAGTTGATCGCCAGACTCAAGGCGCACCGCGAGGCCGTGACGTTCTTGGCCATGTTCGGCATGTCGGCCTTCCTGGTCACCTACACCTCTTTCCTGTTTCTCACCGTCATGCGGGCGCAGCAAATTGAAGCGCGCCTGCGCGAACTCGACGAGCAGGCCCATGCGCTCAAGCTGGCCCGCCGTCTGGCCTCGGCGCAGATGCAGCCGCATTTCCTGTTCAACACCCTGGCTTCGGTGCAGCACTGGGTGGACACGCAGGACCCACGCGCCGGCAGCACCTTGCGCGCCTTCACCCAGTACCTGCGGGCCACCCTGCCCATGTTCGAGCGTGAGAGCCTCAGCCTGGCCGAAGAGCTGCAGATCGTGCGCAGCTATCTGGAGGTGATGCAGGCGCGCCTGGGCGAGCGCCTGCGCTGGGCGCTGGAGATCGAGCCCGGCCTGGACGAGGTATTGGTGCCGCCGGGCCTGCTGCTGACCCTGGCCGAGAACGCCATCGGCCATGGCATCGAGCCCGCCCTGCGCGGCGGCCGCGTGGTCGTGCGCGCCTGGCGCCAGGATCAGCAGGTGATGCTGGAGGTGGAGGACGATGGCATGGGCCTGAACTCGGTCGAGCCGGTCGAGCGCCTGGGTCTCAGCAATTCCCGCGATCGCCTGCGTCAGCTGCATGGCGAGCAGGCGCGCCTGAGCCTGCTGCCCCGCGCGCCGGGCGCACTCGCGCAGGTGCAGATTCCTTGGGCCGCGGCCGCGGGAGTGCCCGCCGCATGAGCCCGTCCGAGCTGTGGCTGAGGGCTTGGCGTCGCGTGCGCGGGCGCTTCATGCCTTGTGAAGCGGCGGCGGAGCGCCTGCCCGACGAGGCCGGCATCCGTCGCCTGGGCCTGCCGCCGCTGCGTGGACTCGCCCTCTGGTGGCCGATTGGTTTCACGGCGACCGTGCTGGCCCTCAGCTCGGTGGGGGCGCTGCACAGCCTGCAGGGCCGTGCCCTGCTTTTGTTCATGCTGGCCTGTGCCGGCCTGGGCTTTGCGTGGCTGGCACGCTGGGTCTGGGCCTGGCCCAGCAGCTCGCGCGTGTTTCGCAGCTCTTTGTCCGGCGCGGTTGGCATGGTGCTGGTGGCCCTGGTCATACGCCACGGTGCATCGGCCGATGAGGCCGAGTGGCTGCGCCTGGTCTTCATGGGCCTGGGCGTGACGGTCATGGGCGGTGTGAGCTTTGTGTCCATCTACCGCCGCCACCAGATCCTAGCTCGCCAGCGCGAGCTGGCCGAGCGAGAGCTGGCCCTGGCCGCCCAGGCGCAGCTGGCGCAGGCGCAAATCCAGCCGCACTTCCTCTTCAACTCCCTGGCTTCGCTGCAGCATTGGGTGCACCAGGGCGATGCGCGCGCGGCGCCCTTGCTGGATGCGCTGACGGCTTATTTGCGCGCCACCCTGCCCCTGTTCAACCGCCGCCAGCTCAGCCTGGGCGAAGAGCTGGAGGCCGTGCGCCAGTACCTGGCCGTGATGCAGGCGCGCCTGGGTGCGCGGCTGCAGGTGGACATCGAGGTGCCCGAGGCGCTGCGTGCCGTGCAGCTGCCGCCGGCACTGCTGCTGACCTTGGTGGAGAACGCCATCGAGCATGGCGTGGTGCCCAAGCTCGGCGCCGCGTTCCTGCGCATCGAGGCCGAGCAGCAAGGCCCAACGCTGTACCTGCGCGTCATCGACGACGGCCCCGGCCTGCCCGAGCAACTGCCGCCCGCGCGTGCCGGGCGCGGCGTGGGCCTGAGCAATTCGCGCCTGCGCCTGGCCCAGAGCTTTGGCGACGAGGCCAGCCTGAGCCTGGAAAACTCCGCCGAGACCGGCGGCTGCGTCGCCACGCTGCGCCTGCCTTTGGCCATGGCCATGCCGCCCGGGGCGCCGGCGTGATGGATGAAACAAGACCACCGATGGGAATGACACGCCGTTTGAAAGCGCGCTTGCAACAGGCCTGGGACGATGCGAAGGCGCTGGACTGGCATGTGGTGTTCATGCTCGGCCCGCGCCACAAGTTCAGTGAGGCGCAGTGGGCCTTGCTCGATCAACGTTCGGCCATCACCGCCAGCGTCAAGCTCTGTGCCTGGCTCAACGCGCTGCTGCTGGGCGTGCTGGCCGCTTGGCAGATGCCGCCGCCGCTGCAGCTGGGGGGCTTTGTGGTCGGTTTCTTGATGGCGCTGGCTCTGCTCTGGCAGGCCGCCCGCCTGTGGCGTCGGCCGACCATGCGCACGCTGTATCTGGGCTATGTCTGGGTCTGCGTGATGGCCTTCGTCAGCACGTTTCTGATGGGCATGTTTTCCGGCGCCATGCGCCTCGAGGAGAGCATCGGCAAGGAAGAAGCCGGACAGTTGGCTCTGGTTCTGGTCTTGCTGGGCGTGGCCGGCATCTGGGTGCTGGCCATGGCTCGCAACGAGATGTTGGCCGGCTGGCTGCGCGAGCACGAGCAGCAGCAGCAGGCCTTGGCCCTGGCGCAGCAGCTCAGCAGCGCCCAGATCCAGCCGCATTTCTTGTTCAATTCCCTGGCTTCGCTGCAGCACTGGGTGCGCAGCCGTGACGAGCGTGCCGCCATTCTTTTGGATGCCCTGACTGCTTACTTGCGCGCCACCTTGCCTTTGTTCAACCGCCAGCTGCTCAGCCTGGGTGAAGAGCTGGAGGCCGTGCGCCAGTACCTGGCCGTGATGCAGGTGCGCCTGGGCCAGCGCCTGCAGGTGCAGATCGAGGTGCCCGAGGCGGTGGCTTCGGTGCAGCTGCCGCCGGCGCTCATGCTGACCCTGGTAGAGAACGCCATCGAGCACGGCGTGGTGCCCAAGCTTGGCGCTGCTCTTCTGTGCATCGAGGCCGAGCGTCAGGATCAAACGCTGTGTCTGCGTGTCATTGACGACGGTCCGGGCCTGCCTGAGCTGCCGGCTGCGCCCGCGCCCGCCGGCCGTGGCGTGGGTTTGAGCAATTCCCGTTTGCGCCTGGCGCAGACTTACGGCGAGGCGGCCCGGCTGAGCCTGCGCAATGCCGAGGAGCCGGGTGGCTGCATTGCCGAGCTGCTGCTGCCCTGGCCGACGCAGGAGGCGGCCGCATCATGAGTTTGAAACAGACCTTCGGGACTTGGCGCGCGTTCTTCCGCGAGGTGGATTGGCGCCTGGTGTTCTTGACGGGGCCGCGGCACCATTTCACGCCCGAGCAATGGCAGCGCCTGGATCGTCTGCAGGGCATCTCGCCCACCATCAAGGTGGCTGCCTGGATCAATGTGCTGACACTTGCCGTGGCCGCATCCCTGGAGTTGCCACTGGCGGCGGCGCAGATGGTCTTTGCCGGCACCCTGCTGATGGGCTTGCTGACACTGTGGATCGCTGCCGATCTGTGGCGCCGCCCGACACAGAAGCGTCTGTTCCGGGCCTATGGGCTGAGCGCCTTTCCGCTCGGTGCGGCGCTGGGCTTCTTGATCGCCGTCATGCCCGAGCACTGGATGCAGGACCGCTGGAACCACGAAATCCTGATCCGCGGCTGCGCCATCGGTTTTTTCTACTCGATGGCCACCTGGGCTCTGGCCATGTGGCGCAACGAGTTCATGGCCGATTGGCTGCACGACGAAGCCCTGCGCGAGCAGAAGCTGGAGCTGGCCCAGCGCCTCAGCAGCGCGCAGATCCAGCCGCACTTTCTCTTTAACTCCTTGGCCTCGCTGCAGCATTGGGTGGCGGTCAAGGACGATCGTGCCGCGCCGCTGCTGCAGTCGCTCACCTCCTACCTGCGGGCCACCTTGCCCCTGTTTGACCGGCCCCTGCTCTCGGTCGGCGAAGAGGCCGAGGCCGTGCGCCGCTACCTTGAGGTGATGCAGGCCCGCCTGGGCGGGCGCCTGCGCTTTGTGCTCGACATCGCGCCCGATGCCGCCACCGCCCAGCTGCCGCCCGGCGTGCTGCTGACCCTGGTGGAGAATGCCGTCGAGCATGGGGTGCAGCCCCAGCTCAGCGGCGGCGAGCTGCAGCTGCGCGCCTACCTGCCGGCCGAGGGCGGCTTGTGTGTCGAGGTGCTGGACGATGGCCCCGGGCCCTCGGAGGCGCTCTTGCAGCTGCCACCGCTGGACCCGGCCGCCATGCTGCGCGACGCCCAGGCCAGCCTGGGCCTGCAGAACAGCCGCCTGCGCCTGTGGCAAGCCTTTGGCGACCAGGCCGAGCTGAGCCTGAGCCACCGCAACGAGGGGGGCTGTCGGGCGCAGGTCTGGGTGCGCACGTCACCGCCCGAAGCTCAATCACGAACCTGATGAAACCCTGCGAGGACTTTCGATGAACATCGCCAAATCTGCCATCACCGCCCTCATCGCCGACGATGAAGAAGGCCCGCGCGAGCAATTGCGCGCCGCGCTGCAACGCCTCTGGCCCGAGCTGCAGATCGTGGCCGCCAGCGAGCATGGCGTCGATGCCTGGGACGACTTCCTGGCCCATGAGCCCCAGGTCTGCTTTCTGGACATCCGCATGCCGGGCCTGAGCGGCATCGAGGTGGCCCGTCGCATGGCCGCCACCGCCAGCCCGCCGCAGGTGGTCTTCGTCACCGCTTTTGGCGACCATGCGCTCTCGGCCTTCGATGCCGGTGCGGTCGATTACGTGATGAAGCCGGTGGACGACGCCCGCCTGGGACAGGCTATCGAGCGGCTCAAGGCGCGCCTGCAAAAAGACGGTGGCAGCGGCCCCGATCTGAATGCCTTGCTCAAGCAGCTGCTGCCCGCCGTGGCGGCCCCCAAGCCCAAGCCTATCCAGGCCTCTTTGGGCCGAGAGATCAAGCTGATCGCCCCCGAGGACGTGATCTTTTTCGAGAGCGACAACCGCTACACCCGGGTGGTGTTCGACGGCGGCGACGCGCTGATCCGCACCCCGCTCAAGGAGCTGCTGACGACGCTGGACACCGAGCTGTTCTGGCAGGTGCACCGCAGCGTGCTGGTCAACAGCCGCCACATCGCCAGCGCCGTGCGCGTGGACGAAAACTCCATGCACATCACGCTCAAAGGCCGCGAGGAGAAACTGCCGGTTTCGCGCCAGTTCCAGGGCCTGTTCAAGGGGCAGTGAGCCCTGGGGCGAGCTGAGGCGCCGTGGCAGGGTCAGTCCCGGGGGCAGGGCCTCGGGCCTTTCGGCACAATGGCCCGCACCCGTACCTCCACGAGCAGCCATGGCCGCCTTGCCCACCCCGAAGTTTGACGAGTTCTACCGCTACGACGCGCTGACCGAGCTGCTGTTTGCCTACGCCGAAGCCCGGCCCAATCTGGTCTCGGTGCGCTCCATCGGCCGCAGCCATGAGGGCCGCGACATCTGGGTGCTGGTGCTGACCAACACCGCCAGCGGTGCCGACATCGACAAGCCCGCCTTCTGGCTGGACGGCAATATCCACGCCGCCGAGCTGACCGCCTCGACCACCTGCCTGTACTACCTGCACCAGCTGCTCAGCGGTTTCGCGGTCGACCCTCAGATCACCTACCTGCTCGACAGCCGCGTCATCTACATGGTGCCGCGCCTCAACCCCGATGGCGCCGAGCTGGCCCTGGCCGACCGGCCTCGCCACATCCGCTCCAGCACCCGGCCCTACCCCTACGACGAGCACCCGGTCGATGGCCTGACGCCGGAAGACGTGGACGGCGACGGCCGCATCCTCAGCATGCGCGTGCCCGACCCGCATGGCACTTACAAAAAGCACCCGACCGAACCGCGCCTGATGGTGGCGCGCGAGCCCGGCGAGTTCGGCGGCGACTACTACCGCCTGATCCCCGAGGGCTTCATCAAGAACCACGACGGCCTCACCGTCACCGTCAACAAGGACCGCGAAGGCCTGGACCTGAACCGCAACTTCCCCAGCGAATGGCGGCAGGAGTACAAGCAGCTGGGCGCCGGCCCCTTCCCGACCAGCGAGCCCGAGGTGCGGGCCATGGTGGAGTTCATCAGCAGCCATCCGAACATCGGCGCCGCCATCAGCTTCCACACCCACAGCGGCGTCATCCTGCGGCCCATGGGCACGCAGAGCGACGAGGACATGATCCCCGAGGACCTGTGGAGCTACAAGCGCTTCTCGGCCCTGGGCGAGAAGCTCAGCGGCTACCCCGCCATCAGCATCTGGCACGATTTCAAGTACCACCCCAAGGAAGTCATCACCGGTACGCAAGACTGGGTTTACGAGCACCTGGGTGCCCTGTTCTGGGTGGTGGAGCTCTGGTCGCCCAACAAGGAAGCCGGCATCGAGGGCTACAAATGGATCGACTGGTACCGCGACCATCCCGTCGAGGACGACCTCAAGCTGCTCAAGTGGAGCGATGAGCAATGCGGCGGCCAGGCCCATGTGGACTGGAAGCCCTTTCTGCACCCGCAGCTGGGCCAGGTCGAGATCGGCGGCTGGGACAAGATGAACTACTGGCGCAACCCGCCGCCCGCCCTGCGCGAGCGCGAGGCCGCCCGTTTCCCGGCCTGGATGAACCAGATCGCGCTCAGCCTGCCCAAGCTGGAGCTGCTGCGCACCGAAGTGCGCGCCCTCGGCCCCGACAGCTGGCGCATCCGCATGGCCGTGGCCAACAGCGGCTACCTGCCCGCCTACGTCACCAAGCGGGCGCTGGAGCGCAAGGTCGTGCGCGGCGTGATGTTCGAGATCCACCTGCCGCCGGCCGACCCGACCGTCAGCCTGGTCAGCGGCAAGGAGCGCATGGAAGGCCCGCAGCTCGAAGGCCATGCGCCCAAGAGCTCGCAGCTCGCCTTCCTGTCCAGCCGCGAACTCACCGCCGACCGCGCCATCGGCGAGTGGGTGGTGCGCGCCCCCAAGGGCACGCGCCTGGCTCTCACCGCCAGCGCCGAGCGCGCCGGCACGGTGCGGACCGAGGTGGTGCTTGACTGAGATCGGACCGAGGACAAGCCAAGTGGCTTGTCCGACGCCGATCGAAGGCCCGACCGCCTGCCAGCGGGCGGGCTGAGCGGGCAGCGACTCTACGACGCCCGCTCCCTCAGCTCCCGCATGGCCCGGCCGGCAGCAGCCCGGCCGTGCTCTCCCTTTTTGTTTCCTTGATCAACCCTTCTCCTGCCTTCTGTTGCGATGAAATCTGTGCGCCTTTCGTCCCTGCGTTTGCTGCCCTGCGTGGCCGGGCTATGTTCTTTCCTGGCCTTGCCGGCGTTGGCCGCGCCGGCGGTCTGGTCGGTGTCCGTCGAACAAGGCGGTCAGGTCTTGCCTGAGGCGAGCGAGCTGCGCCTGAAGAAGTCGCCGTTTTCCCTGATCTTCAACGGCCCGGCTGATCTGGGCTATGCGGTCCTGGCCAGCCACGATTGCGCCGACTTCGCCGGCCTGAAGACCAAGGCCCAGATCGCCGCCGTGATCCGGCCCGATGCCCTGGCCTCGGAGAGCGAGAAGCCTGAGGACAATCTCTTTCTGCTTGTCAACGGACCCGGCGCCATCAAGTCGGGCGACAACAGCGCCCAGGCCTGGTCCGAAGAGCCCGAGGCCGGCACCCACAGCTTCCAGGTTCTGAAGCCCGGTGCGGACAAGACCCTGCGCGCCATGCGCGAGATCCGCGAAATCCTGCTGCACCGCAACTACAAGGACACACCCATGCTGCCCTTGGCCCAGTACCCCTACGCCTCCATCTGCCTGTTCTTCACCGGCCTGCCGCCGGTGGGCCATATGGCCCACGAATCGCCGCGCATGCTGCAGCTGCGTTTCGATTGAGCCGTATCTGCTTCCCGTGATGGAGATCCGCCCCATCCGGCTTGAAGAGCACGAGGCCGCCCGCGCCCTGCTGGCCGCCAACGGCTGGGCCTCGCGCGTGGCCGATCCGGCGCTGTTTGCTCGCCTGCTGAGCCAGTCGCAGCTGGCGCTGGTGGCCGTGCAAGGCGAGGGCGATCAGGCCCGCGTGATCGGCTTTCTGCGCGCCCTCACCGATGGCATCTTCAATGGCTACATCTCCATGCTGGTGGTCGATGCCGCCTGGCGCGGGCGTGGCGTGGGCCGGGCCCTGGTCCAGCAGGCCATCGGAGAGCGCCCGGAGATGACCTGGGTGCTGCGCGCCGGCCGCGAGGGCGTGGCCGGCTTCTACGAGAAGATCGGCTTCAGCCGCTCCGAGGTGGCGATGGAGCGGCCGGGGCAGCGCGGCTGAGCCGATGAGCGCGTTTCAGGCGCACGCCTGGCCTTCGTCACAGCGGCGGCGCTGCCGCAGCGCCGCCACGCCCAAGAGGCCCAGCCCCATCAGCGCCCAGCTGCCCGGCTCGGGCACGGCCGTTGTCACCCGCAGCGTCAGGCTGTTGGCGCCGTACTCGGTCGCGAAGCCGTAGCCGCCGGCCTGTGTCAGGTCCAGGTTGGCGAACTGGCTGTTGTTCAGGCGCTGGTTCCAGGTCATCACGGTGAAGCTGTCGCCCACATTGAAGTGCGCGCCGTGCAGCAGGTTCACGGCCAGGGTGCCGGTCAGCGAGGCCGCGCCGCTGACGGTGAGCACATCAAAACCGCCGGCCGCCGTGCTGCCCAGGTCGACCAGAAAGATGCCGCCGGTTTGCTGCGTCAGGCCGCCCACCAGGCTCAGCGTGCCCGCGTCGTTCAGGCCGCCGGCCGCCAAGATGCCGGTATTGCTCAGGCTGAACGCAGAGCCGACCGTGCGAACCGTGCCGTCGCCGGCCAGCGTGCCGGCGTTGGCAAAGTCCACGACGGCGCTGGCAACTTCCGCGCCGGCCGCCACGTTCAACTGGCCTTGGTTGTTGAAGGCCTGGCTGATGCGCAGGGTGCCTGCATTGACCTTGATGGTGCCGGTGTTGTTCAGCACCAGGCCGTTGCCGATGTCGGTGACGAAGGCCGAGGTCTTGATGAAGCTGCCGACGTTGTCGAAGCGGCTGAGCGCACCGCCGGCGAAGTTGCCCAAGCTGACGTTGCCGTTCGCCGCTTCGACCCAGCTGCCGAGGTTGACCAGCCGAGCACCGCCGCCGGTGTTGAGGCTGCCGCTGCCGGTCTGCGCGGTGCTGCCGGTCAGCTCCAGCGTGTGGCCGCCGGTCAGGCTGCGGCCGTTGCTGCCCGACAGCGTGACGGCGCCTTCCATCCTTGTGCTGCCACTGCCGGTCAGCGTGGCGGTGAGCCATTCGGTGTTGCCGCTCAGCACAAGTTGGCCGGTGCTGTTGAGCGTGCTGCTGTTGAGCGTCGTCAGGCCACCTTGCACGGTGGCGCTGTCCGTCACCTGCACCGTGGCGCCGCTCAGGGCCAAGGTGCCCGCGTTCTGAACCGTGCCCTTGAGTGCGATGTTGCCGCGGGCCAGGTCGAGCAGGGCGCCACTGGCGATCTGGATCTGCCCTGCCGTGAGGCTGGCGTTGTCGCTGATGCGCAGGGTGCCGGCATTGATGTTGATCGTGCCGGTGTTGTTCAGCACCAGGCCGTTGCCGATTTCGGTGACGAAGGTCGAGGTCTTGATGAAAGTGCCGACGTTGTCAAATTGACCGGCGGCGCCGCCATTGAAGTTGCCGATGCTCACACGGCCAGGGGCGTCGTCCAGCCAGGTGCCGAGATTGCGCACGCGCGCGCCTTGGCCGATGCTGAAGCCGCCCGTGCCGGCCTGCCGGGTGGTGCCCGTCAGTTCCACGGTTTGCCCCCCGAGCACGCCGCGGCTGCGGTCGCCGATCAGCATGACAGTGCCGTCCATGCGGGTGCTGCCGCTGCCGCGCAAGGTCGACTCATGCCAGTCGACGCTGCCGGCGATGCGCAAGGCGCTGTCGTTGTTGACGATGCTTTTCACTCGCGTCAGGCCGCTGCCCTGCACGAGCAGGTCGCCTGCGATGGCGAGCACGCCGCCGTCCAGGCTCAGCGTGCCCTCGTTGAACACGCTGCCGCCCAGGGTGGCGTCCTGGCTCACCACGCTGAACTCGGCGCCGGCGGCGATGGTCACCGTGCCGGTGCTGCTGACCCGGCTGCCGCTGAGGCGCAGATAGCCAGCGTCGACATTGATGCGGCCGGTGTTCTCGAACAGCAGCGTCGTGCCTTCGCCAATCAGCGTGTTCGTGCCCGAGGCCTTGGTGAAGCTGCCCTGGTTGATGAAGCGGCCGATGCCACCGTTGAAGTTGCCCAGGGTGGTGTTGGCCGGCGCCTGGTCGACCCAGCTGCCCTCGTTGATCAGCGTGGCGCCATCGCCCACCGAGAGGCCGCGCCGGCCAGTGAAGGTGGTGCTGCCGGCCAGGGTCAGGGTGTGGTTGCTGCGCACGATGGGGGTGCCATCGAAGTCACTGCCGCTGATGGCCAGCGGCCCCTCGATGCGCGTGAGCCCTGGGCCGCGCAGGGTGGTGCTGGTCCAGCTGCTCGCCCCGGTGGCCACGAGCTGGCCGCTGTTGCTGAGCTCGCCCTGCTGCAGGGCCAGGCCGCCGATGCGGCCGAGGCCGCTGATCAGCAGGTGGCCGCCGCCCTCCAGGCGCAGGCTGCCGTTGCCGCTGAGCTCGCCCACCGAATGGACGCTGCGGATGCGCGTGTCGGCGCCGCCCAGCAGGACGGTGTCGCCCGCTTGCGGCAGGCCATCCTGGCCCTGGTTCCAGTTGTTGGCCACGTCCCAGAAGCCGCCGCTGGGGGCCCCGGTCCAGACGAAGGGGATGGCGGTGACGGTCACGCTCAGGCTGCGGGTGTCGTAGCGGGTGGCGAAGCGGTAACCCGAGGCCTGGCTGAAGTCCAGGCTGTCGAACTGGCTGTCGTTGCGGCGCCCGCCCCAGCTCATGACGGTGAACTCGCTGCCACGTGCCAGGCGCTGGCCACTGGCCACCGCAAGCTGCAGCGTGCCGCCCAAGGTGACCGCGCCACTGACGGCCAACAGGTCGGCCTCGCCGCTGGCGATGTCCAGCAGCAGGCGGCCGCCCTGCTGCAGCCCGCCCTGCAGGCTCAGCTGGCCCTGCTGCCCCAGGCCTCCCGGGGCCAGGGTGCCGGTGTTGGTCAAGGCCGCCAGTGCCTGCACGGTACCGCTACCGGCCAAGGTGCCTGCGTTGGCAAAGCTGGCATGGGCGCCTTCCAGGGTGGCGCCGCTGGCGAGCTGGATCAGGCCCTGGTTGTTGAAGCTGTCGAGCAGGCGCAGCGTGCCAGCCTGAACCTGGACCGTGCCGCTGTTGTGGAACTGGACGCCGCGTTCGAAGGAGGTGACGGTGGCCGTGGTCTTGGTGAAGCTGCTCTGGTTGTCGAAATGGCCCAGGGTGCCAACGAAGGGGTTGGTGAACGAAGCGTCGGCGCGGGTCTGGTCCAGCCATGAGCCGGCATTGACCAGGCGCGAGCCGCTGCTGATGCCCAGCGAACTGCTGCCGTTCAGGCCTTCTCTTTGAACCCGAGTGCTGCCTTGGAGCACGAGGCTGTGGCCGCCATCGAGCACGCCCGCGCCGGCCATGTCCAGGGTCGCAGCACCATCCACCCGGGTTCGGCCCGTGCCACTGAAATTGCCCTGGCGCCACTGCAGTTCGCCGCTGATCACGGTGGTGGCGCTGCTTCTGAAGGTGCCGCCGTCCTGGGTCAGTCCGCCCAGCGTGCTGTCGCCGCTCAGGCTCAGGCCGTTGTTGCCAAAGCCGAAGATGCGCAGGGTGCCGGTGCCGCTCACGCTGGAGACCGCCACCGGGCTGTTGATCAGGGTGTTGAATGCGCCCAGGTCGACCGCGTCCAGAGGGCCGGGCAGGGCGTTGCCGCTCCAGTTCGAGCCCAGGCTCCAGACATCGCCATGGGCGCCCACCCAGCGCACCACGGCCGCCTGGGTCGGGGCGACCTGGAAGGTGCTCAGCGCGGGTACGAGGGCCAGGGCGAGGCGGGTGAGGGCAAGGCGGTGCGGTCGGATCGTGTTCATGGCGGTGGGCGCGGTGGCTGTGAATGCCCGGCCATGCTGCGCTGGGGCCGTCTCAGTGGCGTCTCAGCGCCCGGCTCGAGGCGCCTGCTGCGGCCTCGGGCCACCCCCGCAAGCACGGGGGGGGGGCGGGTGTACTCAGTCCCAGCGCGGTTCGCGGCGGGCGGCGGCCGCGGCATCGAACAGCGAGGGCTGCTCGTGGCCGCGCAGCAGCGCCAGGGCGGCATCGGCCTGCTGCTGCTCCGCGGCCGAACCGTCGTGGGCGGCCAGCCAGGCGCTGGCGCGCCAGTGCAGCTCGGCGTAGCCCTTGGCGGCGGCCAGGGCCTGAACTTCCTGGGCCAGCGGCCGCAGATCGGCTGGCGCTGCACCCAGCAGCATGCGCGCGCGCAGGGTCAGCAAGCGGGCTTCGGCCCACAGTTCCTGCAGGCCCGCGTCGCGGGCCAGGGCCGCCTGGCGCTCGGCCGCGTGCAGGGCGGCGCTGCCGTCACGGGCCTGCAGGGCCAGTTCGGCCTCGGCCCGTCTGGCCCGGCATTGCACCAGGGGGTGGGCGGGCTGCTGGCCCCGTTCGCGCAGCCAGGCCAGCGGGGCCGCCGCCGGCGTCTGCCCGAGGGCCGAGGCCACCAGGATCGAGTTCAGCATCCACTTGGAGCGGTAGATCGGCTCCGGGTTGTCGCCCAGGGTGGCCTCCGCCTCGGCAATGTGGCGGGCGGCCCATTCGGGCCGGCCACATTGCAGCATCAGGCGGGCCAGATTGAGCAGACCCTCGGCGGCCAGCCAGTCGCTCGCTTGCAGGCGAGCGAGGCGCACGCCCGCTTCCATGGCGGTCCTCGCCTCGGCATGCCGGCCTTGTCCGGCCAGGAGCACGCCCAGCACGCCGTTGGAGCGGGATTCGACCTGGGCGAAACCGGCCCAGCGCTGCAAGCTGCTGCGCACCAGGGCCTCGGCTTGCGCCAGCTCCCCCAGCGTCCCCAGCATGACCGCCAGATCGTTCTCGACCGTGAGGCCACTCGTGTAGTCGGGGTGGCGCTCCAGCAGGCGCTGCAAGGCATCGTGAGCGGCACGCACCTGGCCGCCGAACCAATGAATATGGCCCTCGATATTGAGCAGCTTGGGCTGCTGCGGCCAGGCCTCGCGCAGACGGGCGAACCAGCGCCAGGCGGCGGGCAGGTCGCTGTCGCGCAGGGCCAGCTCGATCATCACTTCGCAGGCCGGGCCATGTTCGCTGGCGGGCAGCTCGGGCACCCGCGCGTGCAGCCGCGCTGCATGGTACCGGGCGCTCGGCACATCGCCGGCGTAGACGCGGTTGGCCACCAGGGCGCCGCACAAGCGGCCTTCGAGGTGCAGGCGCTGCTCGGGGTCGGCCACGCCCACCAACTGCGCCTGCACCGCCAGCAGGGCCGCATGGCCACGCGCCAGGTCGGTGTAGAAATCGCAGGCGGCGAGCTCCAGCCGGGCACGCAGCGCCAGCGCCAGGTCCTGGGCGTGTTCGGCCACCTCGCGCCAGGCGGCACGGGCCTCGTCGAAGCGACCGCGGGCCTTGAGCTGCTCGGCCCCACGGTGGCGCCAGGCCAGCGCGGTCTGCGGCTCAGCAGCCGCAAGCCAATGTTCGGCGATGGTCATGGCATCGGCCCAGGCCTGTTGGGCCAGCCACAAGGCGGCATGCCGATGCAGGGCGGCGCGGCGCTCAGCCGGCAGGGCGTCGACCGTGGCCGCACGGATCAGATCGTGCGAGCAGGCCAGGCCGGGCGGCCGCTCGCACAGCATGCCGGCCTTCAAGGCTTCGCTGCGCAGCTGCTCCCAGGCCCGATCGCTTTCGGCATGCTCGGGCAAGCCCATCATCATGCGCAGGCCGGCCTCGGGCAGGGCCTGCACGCTGATGGCCGCGGCTTCAACCACCCGGCGTGCCGGCGCCGACAGCGCGTGCAAGCGCCGCTGCACCATCTGCTGCACCCTTTGCGGCAGCTTGGCGGAGCCTTCCAGCGCCTCGGCGCCGGCGGCCACCAGCTCGCCCAGGGCAAAGGGATTGCCTGCGCTGATGGCGTGCAGCCGGTCGAGCTGGGCTTCGCCAAACGCGCGCTCCGGCCAACGTGCCTGGCAGACGGTGGCCAGCGCCTGACGGTCCAGCGGGGCCAAGTCCAGCCTCTCCAGCCGGCCCTGGTCCTCCAGCAGCCTCAGGGTCTGGCCGAGTGCCGCCGCCAGCTCATGCGGGCGCGCCGCGCCGCGCCAGCGCAGCCGCTCACCATGGGCCAGCATCAGCAGCCACTCGACACTGGCCGGATCGCACCACTGCAGATCGTCGACCAGCACGACCGGGGTCAGCGCTTCGAAGGCGCGGGTCAGGGCCTCGGTCAGGCGCGCCTGGGCGGTCAGCGCGTCCAGCGGAGGGAGGGCTTCATCGGGGGCCAGTTCCGGCAGCACGCGGGCCAGGTCGAGGCGGTAGGGGCGCAGCGGGCTGCCCGACTCCTGCAGCGCGGCCTCCAGGCGGGGCAGCTGTGCCCGCAAGGCTTCCAGCAGAGGTCGGTAGGGCATGCCTTGCAGGCCCTCGAGCCCGCGCAAGCAGGGTGCGTGGGGGAAGGCGCTGCTCAGCAAGGTGCTCTTGCCGGCGCCCGGCTCCCCCAGGATCAGCAGTGCCGGCGCGCTGCTGTGGCGCAGGGCTTGGTGTTCGGCCTCGCGTGCCGGTGGCGCTGGTGCCGAGCTGCGGTGCTGGGCCGGCTGCGCTTTGCGGCTGAGTTGCAGCCAGCGCAGGTGCAGGCGCCGCGCCGTGGCGGCGCACCACTGCGCCATCCCCTCGTGCCCGGGCAGGCGCCAGCCCCGCGGCCAGTCCTCGGGATCCAGGGGCGGCCCGTCGGCGGCGTTCAGCCAGGCGCTCAGATCCGTGGGCAGTTCCAGCCGCAGCTGCGAGCCCTGAGTCTCCAAGCGATCCGCCACCCCCCAGCGCTGGAGCAAGGTGCGGCAGCGGTGCAGATTGACGCGCAGATGGTGCAGGGCTTCGGCGGTCTCGCTGTCGGGCCACAAAAGCTGGGCCACCCGCTCGCGCGCTTGCCATCCTTCACCCAGGGCCAGAACCAGAAGCAAGGCGCCAGGCAAGGTGGCAGGCAGGGCCTGGGGCGCTTCACCTGAGGGCGCCCAGGCGGGCAGGTTCAGTAGACACAGCATGTCTGGGCATGGCGCCGGTCGAAGCGGCAGGGCGGCTGGGGTCAGGTCTTGACTGTAGCGGAAGCCACTTTTCTTTCTTGAGCGCTCAGCGGCCCTGCTCAGGCTCCGTGTCGTCCAGCCAGGCCATCACATCGCCGCCATAGCCATTGCGCTCATCCCAGCGGGCGCCATGCGCCAGCAGCCGCTGAATCAAGGCCGCATCGCCGTTGAAGGCGGCCTGGTTCAGGGCGCTGGCCTCCCAGTCGCCGGGTGTGTTCACCGGCCAGCCCAGGGACAGCATCAAGGCCACCGACTCGTGCGCGCGGCGCTGGGCCTGGTCGGGCAGCAGGCGCAGCGCTTTCGCGGTCAAGCGTTGCAGCAACCCAGGCGCTGCGCTGTGTTTCTCCGATATTGCGGCTGGTCAGCTGGAAAGCTGCCTTCTCTGGTGCAGACGTTGGGTCGTAGTGGCGCATGAACTGGCCAGTCTTCGGCGGGGCGCAATCGGGCTTTCACTCATGAGATGCGTCTGATTTGGTGGTTATGATTTCTCAATCATAAATTAGTAGGGAGAGAGTTGAAATGTCGCGAGTTCTTAGAGTTTTTTTTCGGCTTGGCAGTTATCCTCGTTTCATCGCAAGCTGTTTCTGTTGAGGCGCCTAAGCCCATTGTCAGTACTGGGTCCGGAGCCGGCTTCCCGAATTTGCCGCACGCAAGTCGATGGATCGGCTCTACAGATCGCGCCACACCCGGGAAGGGTGGAAAGACGCCACTGAGCTATAACCCACCTTGCACAGAACCTGATAAGCCGTGCAATGGCGATCCTTGGAACGGCGACCCGCGTGATGCGTTCAACAATGGTGGTTGGACTGAGGTCTTGGATACGCAGGTTGGCGGTATTACCAATTCGCTGGAGCGAGTGACCGTCTACGGGACTAGTAACGGCGGCTTGTGGCCCAATGCGGTTTGCATCAGTTCAGAGTGTCGTATTTACGAACTGCCGCTGATTGACGTCGCCCAACAGAGTCCAGAGCCGGTGTCGGAGGTAATTTTCGAGTTTCTCCGAACGCGGCCTGTCGCCAAAACCAGAGTTTGCAGGGAGCCGCGGGCTGCTGCTTATCTTCACGTTACTTCGGACACAGGAGATCGAGGAATGTATGCTCGCGGGCTATACATGACTATGTATCCAAATACCGTGGTGACCAGTCGCATTGATTTTGAAGTCACGTGGTCTGATGGGACGCTGGAAATGTTTAAAGGTAACACATACGGCCCATTCTTCACGAAATCGACTCAGGATGGAACTGGAGTGGTAGGGTCGGATTGTCGATGAATTTCCGTCGCCTCGCGTTTATGGGCCTGGTCGCAGCAGGTTGCGTTGCTTGGGTGTATTGGGGAGCAAACTTTGATGCGTCAAACAATAGCCCCAATAGAAATGGAAAGTTAGACGTGCAGCTGGAAGATATGCTAGTTCTACCGGCTGAGCGTCCAGTCATAGGGCCACTTCTGAAGCGCGATTTGACAGACTTGGATGAGGCGGAACAATTAGTCCCTGACTTAAAAAAGCAAGAATTTGCTGCCAATTTTCTACATAGCAAGAATTATCGACAATTTATTCACTCAGCACTTGCTTATCCAGAGTCGGGTGGGTCTTTTTATGCAAGAGAAGCTTTCTTCCTATGTAAACAATGGCGGGCTCTCGCTCATTCGTGGAGTGAAAGTGCAATCAAGCAAAATGCTACGCTGAGTCAGTTGCGTGCGGCTGAAAGCGTTTTGGAGAGGATTGGTGCTTGCGAAGGGGTTGAGGAGCAAATGGGTAGTGATCTGCAGTTCTTGTCTAGAATAATGAAGCTTGCAAATCGCGATCCATTGGTAATTGTTGAGAAAAAAATATTGGAGAAAAAAGGCGTAGTTTCAGCAGAGCTCTGGAGTCTGGTCATTCGTGAAAAGGCGCCGATTTTAGTGAGGGCAGTTGTTGCGGGGCGCTTGGAAAGCTTGGTGTCCAGCAATGGTCGTATTAGAGTTCTCGTTGATGGCGAGGCGAAATTTGAATATGCATCATCATATTTGGCCTGTGAGCTGGTCAATGATTGTCTCGGAGGCTTCGCGGCCGTAAGCGACTGTTTGCAGAATTTTGGTTGCCAATCCCTGGATTTGCGGGAACAGATCCTCTCGCGAATGACTACTGCAGAGCGAGAAAAATTTCAACAATTGCTCTCAGAGATTAGAGCGGCGGGAGTCGGCTTTGTGCAATGAGCCGATGAGGGGCTTTGGGGATGGCGCTCTAGCCGTAAGCAATATGCCTTGCAAATGACTCTGTCTAACTTAATGGCCACGGCTTTAAAGTTTGTTTTTGTTTGCGTTGTTTTTCTGGTGGCGTGGTGGGTGTGGAGCCTGTTTGAGGTGGATCGGAATCAAGACCCGAGCGTCGCGGGTATTTCCGAGCCTGTGGGGGCGAAGTCGTTTCCTTCCGCTGCTGACTCCAATGGTGAAGGGCCTTTGCCCGCGGGCGAGGAAAAAGAGTCGCGACAGCCTGATTCCAGTTTCGCGTCGAACTGGTACTTTGGGTTCGCCAAGTCTGAGCCCTATCCTTTGATCGTGTCTCTGCGAGATGCGCGTGTCAAAGGTAGTTATGCGGCCAGTAGATTGCTGGCCAAACCATGTACAGCGCTGAACTTCATGGTCAGAGATCCGATTGGGGAAGGACGGCAAGTTCCGAATAATCAGGAAAGGTTGCAGGCAAAGTCCCGTCTTAGTAGCTACTGCAGCCAAATTCCGGCAACCATTCAGATGTCAATGGATGTGCCCTTGGCCGACGATTTGGAGGGCATCAAGTACCGAGCGGCTCAGAAGATTCTCGATGCATTCATGGTGAAGCCGAAAGATGAGGTGCGAGCTGCATTAGAAGAGCTTGCGCGTCAGGGCGGGCTAGCTGATGCGAGAGATATCTTGCAGCTCAATGCGAAGTTCCAAGGGCGTTCTTGGAGAGGCTCTCGCGAAGTATTCTCTGCCGCATTTGAGATCGCGGAGTTGCGTGCATCTTCTTCAGGCCCTGAAATGGTTGGCAGCGACATTCGACTCCACCTCAGATGCTGGAAGGCGGGGCGTTGCATGAATGCGTATGAAGTATTTCCTGATGACTTCTCAGACGAGATGAAGCAAGAAACTCTGAGTTTGGCCGCCGCTATGGAGAGTGCTCTGCGCAATGGAGATGTTTCGGCGTTTGTTGGGAAGCCTTGAGCTACTGAACTTCGGCGCAAAAGCGCGGATGTAAGCCAACGCAAGATTTGCATGAGGCCTTGCGCTTGCCTGCTTGGGCTGGAACTGCTGATATCTGTCGAGTTCGCCTGAAGCGACTGGGTCACTGCTGCCGCATTTACTCGCGTGATCCGGTGGCACAACCAATGGCTCAACCTTTGGGCAAGCCCTCACTCAGATCGGTCTCATCCAACCAGGCCTGCAGCGCCTCCGGCAGGTCCTCTTGCTCCTCCGCGTCCGGCCGGGGCGCGCCAGCGGCCAGCAGCAGCTGCAGCGTGAATCGCCCCGGGTTTCGAGGAGGCTCCAACTCTGGAGAATGGAGCCATGAAGAAGTCCCCGAAGTTTTCGCCCG
>NZ_JBXAGJ010000019.1:39599-126850 GCF_058794035.1 Roseateles sp. GW835-FHT13E02 | reverse complement strand
GTGAGCACCGAGGGGAGTCGGCTCGCAGAGCCGACCCGCGAACCATGAGCCCGGCGGCGGGCCGAGCCACCGCAGCGAGCCAGATCAAGACGGCGTAGGTTCACCGTGTGCGGTTACATGAACAGCTTCACAGACGAAAAAAAGCCCAGCGGATGCTGGGCTTGAAGGGCACGTTTGGGAGCCGGCGGGGCCGGCCTCAGCGGTGCCGAGGAGACAACTGATGCGAGAAGGCTCAGGCGGCAGCGCGCTTGGAAGCGCGGGTGGCCGTTTGGGTGGCCTTGACGGCGCTGTTGGTGGCGGCCTCGAAGTTGGCTTCGGCCACTTCGGTGGCTTGCTTGGCTGCCTTTTGCACGGTCTCGAAGGCGTTGTTGGCGGCAGCGACGGCGCTCTTCACCAGGGCGACGGCGTTTTCGGTGCCGGCCGGTGCGTTCTTGGCAGCGTTTTCGACCACGGCCGAGAACTTGGCCTGGATGTCGGCCAGCTGGGCTTCAGCGACCTTGGCCACTTCGGCATTGGTGCTGGAGGCGATGTCGTACAGATGGCGGCTGTAGGAAGCGGCCTTCTCGGCGCTGGGCTGCAGCAGGGCGCTTTGCAGGGCCAGCAGCTCTTGAGCGTCCTTCACCGACAGGGCGGCGTGGGTCGACTCAGCGACTTCGCTCAGGGCGGTCTTGGCCACTTGCAGGTTCAGTTCGACCAGCTTTTCCACGCCTTCGAAAGCCTTGTTGGTCAGGCCAAACAGGGTTTCGACATTGGCTTTGTGGGCGGCGATGATTTGTTCGGTAGTCAGCATGGAGCACTCCTGATGGGGGGTGACCCCCGTTGATTCGATGGATGAAATCGTTCGACAGCGATAAATGTTGCACTGCAACAAAACGAAGTATAGGGATGCCGGGCGGCTTTGCAAGACATTTTTGCTGCGGCGCAGCAAATTAGGGGGATTCGCCGGAATTCCTGCCTTCTTCCGCAGCTTGGCGCCGCGCGGTGACGCCCCCATGACAGGCACGGAATGCCACCGCCCGCTATGGTGTGCACCTATGCAGGCCTTTCATTCCGACGCCCATTCCCTGGCCTTGCCGCCGGGTCACAGCTTTCCCGCCAGCAAGTACCGCCTGCTGCGCGAGCATTTCGAGTCCGAGCCCGGTCTGCTGCGCATGGCGCCGGCGCCGGCTGCCAGCGAGGCGGAACTCTGCCTTGTCCACACGCCGGAGTACGTGAACGCGGTGCTGCAGGGCCAGTTGAGCGCGGCCCAGCAGCGCGAGATCGGTTTCCCCTGGTCGCCCTCGATGGCGGCGCGCTCGCTTCATTCGGTAGGCGCCAGCATTGCGGCAGCCCGCGCTGCCCTGGCCGAGGGCGTGGCCGCGAACATGGCCGGCGGCACCCACCATGCCTTTGCCGACCGGGGCTCGGGCTACTGCGTCTTCAACGATGTCGCGGTGGCCGCGCGCCTGATGCAGCGGGAGTGGAGCGCGCAGGCCGGGCCGGGCGATTCGCGGCTGCGCGTGCTCGTGATCGATCTCGATGTCCACCAGGGCAATGGCACGGCCGCCATTTTTGAGGGCGACGACAGCGTGTTCACCTTCTCCATGCACGGCGCCAAGAACTTCCCGGCCCGCAAGGAGCGCAGCGATCTCGATGTGGAGCTGCCCGATGGCTGCAGCGACGAGCCCTATCTGCAGGCGCTGGGCCAGGCGCTCGAAGAGATCTGGGCTCGCCATGCCGCCGCAGGTGCCATTCCCGGCCTGGCCTTCTACCTGGCCGGCGCCGACCCGCACGAAGGCGACCGCCTCGGCCGCCTCAAGCTCAGCAGCGCCGGCCTGCTGGAACGCGACCGGCGCGTGCTCTCCGCCCTGCGCCAGCGTGGCATCCCTGTGGCCCTCAGCATGGCCGGCGGCTACGGCCACGACATCGCCACCACGGTGGCGGTGCAAGCCAACACGCTCAACGAAGCAGTCAGGGCCTGGGCGGCGTGGCGGCTGCGGTGAAGGCTGGGGCCGGTCGTCTTGAACCTTTGTGGTTGAATTTCCCCCGACCGTCGGCTGTTTCGGCCACGCCTCTTTCTTCTTTGTCTTTTGCCCACCCGGACGCTGCGCGCGCTATATGACCTCACCCAATCTGTTCCAGCAACCCACGCCTGCCGACACGGCCGCCGTGGACACCGCCATCGTGACCCGGCGCTCCATGCGCGCCTTCTTGCCCACCGAGGTGCCGGAGAGTCAGATCGAGGAGATCCTGAACGTGGCGTCCCGGGCGCCGTCGGGCACCAACACCCAGCCCTGGCAGGTCCATGTGCTGACCGGCGCGGCGCGCCAGCGCCTGGTGGACCGCATCCAGGCGGCCTACCTCGACCCGGCCGAGTTGGCGAAGCACACGGAGGAATACGCCTACTACCCGACCGAATGGGTCTCGCCCTACATCGACCGCCGCCGCAAGGTGGGCTGGGACCTGTATGGCCTGCTGAACATCGCCAAGACCGACAAGGCCCGCATGCAGGCGCAACATTCGCGCAACTTCCAGTTTTTCGATGCGCCGGTCGGCCTGATCTTCACCATCGACCGCGTCATGCAGCAGGGCAGCTGGCTGGACTACGGCATGTTCCTGGAGAACGTGATGATCGCGGCGCGCGGCCGCGGCCTCCACACCTGCCCGCAGGCCGCATTCACCCAGTTCCACCGCCTGATCGCCGAAGAGCTGCAGCTGGCACCCAGCCAGATGGTGGTCTGTGGCATGGCGCTCGGTCACGCCGACCCCGCCGCGATGGAGAACAGCCTGCTGACCGAGCGCGCAGCGGTGGCCGAATTCACGCGCTTCTACCGTGATTGAGCGCGGCGGGCGCGTGAAGAGGGGCCAGGTCTTGCGCACCTGGGGCAGCCGGGTCACGGCGATGCTGTTGGCGGGCGCCGCCGGCCCGGCCCTGGCGGCCGATCTGGACGGCAGCCGTTTCGGCGCGCTCTGGGGCCTGCCGTTTGCGGGCCTGCTGCTGTCCATCGCCCTGATGCCCTTGCTGGCGCCGGCGATCTGGCACCGCCATTTCGGCAAGATCAGCGCCGGCTGGGCCTTGGTTTTGCTGCTGCCGCTGCTGGCGCGTGAGGGCGCCGGCACGACGGGCGGCGTGTTGCTGCACACCGCCGTGGCCGAGTACCTGCCGTTTGTGATCCTGCTGACGGCGCTGTTCACCACCGCGGGCGGCATCTTCATCCGCGGCAATCTGCATGGCAGCCCGGGGCTCAATGTCGGCCTGCTGGCGGTGGGCGCGGCCCTGGCCAGCGTGATGGGCACGACGGGGGCGTCCATGCTGATGGTGCGGCCGCTGATCCGCGCCAACGACAACCGCCGCCACAACGTCCATGTGCTGGTGTTCTTCATCTTCATCGTCAGCAATGCCGGTGGCGCGCTGACGCCGCTGGGCGACCCACCGCTGTTCCTGGGTTTTCTGCAAGGCGTGAGCTTCTTCTGGACCCTGCAGAACCTGGCGCCGCAGACCCTGTTCATGGTGGGCAGCCTGCTGGCCATCTTCTACGGGCTGGACCGCCATTTCTACCGCCGCGAAGGCGTGCTGCCGCGCGACCCCACGCCGGACGACCACCGCTTCGGCATCGAGGGCGGCCTGAACTTCGCCTTGCTCGGCGTGGTGGTGGGCCTGGTGCTGATGAGCGGGCTGTGGAAGCCGGCGCACCCGGGTTGGCAGCTCGGCAGCGTGAGCCTGAGCCTGCCGGCCCTGCTGCGCGATGGCGCCCTGATCCTGGTGACCCTGGCCTCGGTCGTGCTGACGCCCCGTGATGTGCGTGCGCGCAACCAGTTTTCTTGGGCGCCCATGCTGGAGGTGGCCAAGCTCTTTGCCGCCATCTTCGTGACCATGGCGCCGGTGCTGGCCATGCTCAAGGCGGGCGAGCAGGGGGCGTTTGCCGCCGTCACCCGCGCCGTCACCGCGCCCGATGGCCAGCCCATGCCCTGGGCCTACTTCTGGTTCAGCGGCTTGCTCTCGTCCTTCCTGGACAACGCGCCGACTTATCTGGTGTTCTTCAACCTGGCCGGGGGTGATGCGGCGCAGCTGATGACGACGCTGGCGCCCACGCTGGTGGCCATCTCGGCCGGCTCGGTGTTCATGGGCGCCAACAGCTACATCGGCAATGCGCCCAACTTCATGGTCAAAGCCATCGCCGAAGAGCGCGGCATCGCCATGCCCAGCTTCTTTGGCTATATGGTCTGGTCGGGCGCGGTCTTGATCCCCTTGTTTGTCGTGATGAGCCTGATCTGGTTCTGAGGAGTGTTGTTCTTCATGTCGAACCTTGCCGCCCCCAAACCGCGCGTGCTCTTGGCCCGCCGCATCTTTCCGGACATCGCCGCGCGCATGGCCGTGGCCTTTGACCTCGACTACGCCGATGACGATCAGCCCCTGAGCCCGGAAGCCTTGCGCCAGCGCCTGCAAGGCAAGCTGGGGCTGTTCGCCTCCGGCACCGAGCAGATCACGGCCGAGCTGCTGGACGCCTGCCCCGAGCTGCGCGTCATCAGCCTGATGACCGTGGGCCACAACAATGTGGACCTGGCCGCTTGCAGCGCGCGCGGCGTGCGCGTCAGCAATGCGCCCGATGTGCTGACCGAAACCACGGCTGACTTCGGCTTCGCCTTGATGATGTCCGCGGCCCGGCGCATCAGCGAAAGCGAGCATTACCTGCGCCGCGGCGATTGGAAGCAATGGCGGGTGGACCTGTTCGCTGGCGCCGACATCCACGGCACCACCCTGGGCATCCTCGGCATGGGCCGCATCGGCCAGGCCATCGCACGGCGCGGCGCCCTGGGCTTTGGCATGAAGGTGATCTATCACAACCGCAGCCGCCTCGCGCCCGAGCACGAGGCGCCCATCGGCGCCCGCTGGGTCAGCAAGGAGGCGCTGTTGCGCGAGGCCGATCACCTCGTCATCGTCGTGCCCTACACGCCGGCGTCTCACCACCTGGTGGCCGAGCAAGACCTGGCCCTGATGAAGCCCAGCGCCACCCTGACCAATATCGCCCGGGGCGGCGTGGTGGACGATGTGGCCCTGGCCCGCGCGCTGCAGCAAGGTCGACTGGCCGCAGCCGGCCTCGATGTCTTCGAGGGCGAGCCCCAGGTGCACCCGGACCTGCTGGCCTGCGCCAATGTCGTGCTCACGCCGCATATCGCCAGCGCCTCGGTGCCGACGCGGCGGGCGATGTGCGAGCTGGCCGAGGCCAATTTGCGGGCTGCATTCAGCGGGCAGCCGATGCCCACCTTGCTCAACCCTTGAGCCGACTGTCGCTCCGCGCACAGCGCGCGGAGCGTGCGTCCGGTTTGAGCTGAAGACAAGGCAGAATCCCCCGCCTGTCGCATCCGCTGAGATGCGCTGATAAAAAAGAAAACCAGGAGGGTCACATGCTTTGGAACAAGGGCAAAACAAGCGATCGATGCGCCCTGCGCGCACCCGCTGAGCGGCGGGACCCCGCGGCTTGGCCGACTTGGTCTGCAGCTGCGATGCTGCTTTTCAGTCTGGGTGGCGCGGCCCAGGCCGAAACTGCCGAAGCCAGCGTAGGCGCGACGAGCCCGGTGCCGCGCACCGTGGCGGTGATCTCGGCCATTGGTGATCGCATCACCATCGTGCGTCAGCGTGAGCAGACCGGCACCCATCTGGCGCCCTACACCCGCAAGGAAGTGCGGCTGGACCCGGTGACGCTGAATCGCCTGGTGTTGGACGGCATCGATGAGGGCTTCAAGCAGAGCGAACCGCAAACCCGCCGCGTGCTGCTGGATTGGCTGCCGCCGGAAGAGGCCATGGCCTACGTCGACGAAAAGCGTTATGTCCAGCGCGAGGAGCGCCTGGAGTCACTGCTGATCGAGCACCTGCGCGCCGTGCCGGAGCGCGGCCAGTGGGACGAGATCGTGGCGGTCTTGCCCAAATGGCACATGTCCAGTGTCAAGGGCATGGGCGAGCGCCTGGCCGGCATTGGCATCTATATTCAACCGCTTGCCCGCGAGCGTTACACCGGCCTGGAGTCCTCGGGCAATGGCGATCTGAGCCTGCAGGCTGAAGGCCAAGCCGATGGTGACTACCAGACCATCGACCCCAAGACCGGCGAAAAGGGCGCCAGCTCGGTGTTCGTCGCCGTCTACATGTACTTCCAGACGGTGACGCTGGATGCGCGCACCCTGGCGGTCAAGAAGCGCGAAGTGCGTCGGGACAGCGTCCGCTACCACGACCCGAACTCGACCGCGATCAACATCGGCCGCATGTTCGATTCGGGCTTCTTGTCTCAAGCCCTTAGCAACGTCGTGCAGCGCTCGTCAGAGCGCGCCGTGACCGGCGACGTCATCGTCAGCCCGGCCCGCAAGGTCGACACCCCTGCCGAAACGCCCAAGCCCTGAACGGCGGCGCCTGGTCCCGGCGCCCGCCCCGTTTACTGCCCCTCGGGCGGCTGCCAGAGTTCGATGCGATTGCCGTCGGGGTCCATGACCCAGCCGAACTTGCCGTACTCGGATTCATCCACCTTGTCGTCGACCTGGCAGCCCTCGGCCCGCAGCTGGGCCAGCAGGGCATGCAGATCGGCCACGCGGTAGTTCACCATGAAGGGGGCCGGGCTGGGGTCGAAGTAGCTGCTGGCGGCATCAAAAATGCTCCAGACCGTGCTGCCCTGGCCCTCGGGGTTGTGTTCGCCGCGCCAGCGAAAGGCCGTACCGCCCCAGGCCTCGACGGGGATGCCCAGGTGGCGCCGGTACCAATCGCGCAGCCGTTCGGGCTGGCTGGATTTGATGAAGATGCCGCCGATGCCGGTGACCCGGCTGGGGCTGCTAACGGGCGTGTCGCTGTTCATGAGGGTGCTTGCTTCGCTGGAAATAGGGCTGCTGTGATTCGGCCTCAGTTTTTGGCTTTGGCCTTGGCCTTGACGGTTCGCACCGCAGCCTTGGGTTTCTTGGCTTTGTTGCTGTCGGGCTTGGGGGCTGACTTGGCTGCGGCCTTGGCTTCCGTCTTCTTGGGCTTGCTGGCCTTCTCCGTCCTTCCGGCTTTCTCGGCTTTTTCGACCTTGGCCTCGGACTTGCTGCTCTTGGCTTTATTGCTTTTGCTCTTGCCCGCTGCGGCCAGCCCCGCCATCGGCGGCATGGCAGGCATCTCGCGGCTGCCCGCTTCAGCCTCGCTCAGAATCGCCAGTGCCTTGGCGTAGAAAGCCTTGCGGTCTTCGAGGCCGCGGTTGCCGCCGTTGACGGTGTAGCTGATGAACTCCACCGGCGAGAGGTCCAGTACTGCGCCCTTGTATTTTTTCTTCAGGCGGTCGCTGTCCGGGTGGTTGGCCGCGTCGTTGAGGTTGCGGGTCAGCCAGTATTCGCAGGCGCTCCAAACCGCCATCTCGGGCTCTTCCAGCAGCTCCGGTTTGTTGATGAACAGATCGCGCGAGCCTTTCTTGATGCCCAGCTGCAGGTAGTTGGCCCGCCCTGTGGTCTGAAAAATACCGCGGCCGCGGAAGCGCACCCCGTCACCGGCCTGCGTGTTGCCCAGATCGGCCCGGCCCTCGTAGGCGCTGCCCGAGGCGTACTCGCGCAGGGTCTTGAAATGGTCGGTCTCGTGGCAGGCCTGGGCCAGGAAATGCGCGTACTCCTGGGCTGTGTCGATCTGGTACTGCGGGCACAGCTGGTTCATCCACTCGGCCAAGGCCGGCATCAGGGCCGTCTTGCGTCCAGCGATCTGGGCCAGGTGTTCTGCGGTGATGGCAAGTGTCATGGCGGTGGGGCTCCGGGTGATGGTTGGCATTCAGCTGCAGCGCCGGCGTCAGTC
The DNA here is from genome assembly GCF_058794035.1 of Roseateles sp. GW835-FHT13E02. Classification (NCBI taxonomy): domain Bacteria; kingdom Pseudomonadati; phylum Pseudomonadota; class Betaproteobacteria; order Burkholderiales; family Sphaerotilaceae; genus Roseateles; species Roseateles sp. GW835-FHT13E02. Next base: position 119,076 of record NZ_JBXAGJ010000019.1, on the reverse strand, counting down.
GGCCTCGCAGTGCCGGGCTCATCATCGGGGGCGAAGCAGCTTCGACCAACCCCTAGCTCATCGCGCTGCAATGGGTATGAGTCGGCCATGCTGCAGTGCTATACCCTGCCTCGCGGCCTATTCGATTTCTCTCGAAGCACTCAGCGAAGCGCGTCGGCTCGCGCTGGTTCGAAGCCATCGGCTCAGAAAGAAGCGTGCCTTCGGATGGCTCGCCATTGCCCGACTGCTGGAGGGACAAAGTCGGCCACAGTCTCCGCTAGCGCATAACAAGCCTAGCCATGCTTTGGCCCGGATTCGAGAGCGCCGAATCGATTCAGAGCGATCAGCGTCAGGCCAAGGCCGACAAGAACCATAGCGAGGCCGAGTGCCCAGTGAAATGCAAAGAAGATCCCAGATGGAAAGAAGAGGGTGAGCCAGAACCATTGGCGCATGCCCGCCTGATGAAAGTACTGTGCACAAGCCTCTCATCTCAGAGGGTGAACGATGGATGAATTCGATTGAGCCCAAGCGGAGTGCCCGTGGCTAGTTCCACAGCTTGGACTGGGTCTGGCTTTGAGAGTTATGAGGCCGAGCCTCGTGTGAGGGCTGAGGCTTGACATTAGATGCACTCACAAGGGGCGACGCCCTCTTGTGACTGTCAGTTCGATGGAGGGGTTTGACCTCATGGTGGAGGCACTCGCCAACTTAACTACTTGGCTTCTTTGTACTCGCCAAGCCCGCGACTTGCGGGAACAACCTCCAAGGTGTTGGAGGTGATTGTTGGGAAGACCGCGACGAGCTTGTGAGGCGTATTCACCACCAGTTGATGCTTCGACTCGAAGTTGACCATGTCCTGGTGCACTAGAGTAATTTCGTAGGTGCCAAACGGAAGCAGGGTAGCAAGGAACTCCCCAACGTGCACTTGTCCGAGCCCCTTACCGTTCACCGCGATGTTGATGCGCCCTGTTCCTGCCATTTTCCAAAGGTCACGGTCCAGCCCATGTACGTTGCGCAAGTCGGAGTCATTGCGGTAGATCTTTGGGTTCTCGTTCAGGAACACGACCTTGCCAAGGTTGGCTTCGGTTGAAGGAGCCATCGGTGAACCTGCCGCTAGAGGCAGCTCTTTGGCTATGGGTGCAAGGCTGCAGCCAGTGATCGAAATCGAGAGCGCTATTGCTGAAAGGATCGCCAGTATTTGACTCATTCGTGTTCTCCTCGTGTGAGTTGTCGTTGAAAATTCTCCGACGAGCATATCGTCATGTGAGGTCGAACGTTCGCGGTAAGCGGACCATCCAGCGTAGCTGGCGCAGGTCCGCTTGACCAAAAGGTTAAAGCGCAGGGGGCAAAACATGACCGACTCCCTTCGTGCCACCTTCCCACACCGTGAATTTGGCGCCTGCGAGGAAGTGCTGCTTAGCTTCTGGGACGAGCAACTGGACCGTCGCTCGAAAGCACTCACCCGGCGCAGGGGCATCATCAAGCTGCATTCGCGCAGACCAATGCTCGTCTTTGATGCCGAGGACAGTTCGCCATTCGCCCGACACCAAAGGGCCGACGCGCCCTCCATCCTCCGCAGATAGCAGGTGGATCTCGGCGAGGAAAGTTTCGGGCATGCGCTTTGACGCTAATTTTGGACGACAAAATTACGACCGAACCTCGGCGTCATCAACGGCTCGAAGCATCGATTGCTTGAGGCAAGCGCTTGATTTGGCATTGTTTCCTTCTCTTGGGGATCGGGTAAAGGGCTACCAAAAGAACGACAAAAGCATCACAGGGTTGCATCTGATTTGGCGCTCCGATTTCCCCAAACTCCCTTGCTCATGCCTTGGCCGATTCCGGCAACCCAAACACCCGATCAAACGCCCACGTGAAGACAATCGCGTAGACAAAGAAAAACGCCAGGATGGCCAGGTCGGCGATCAGGGCTTCGAGCAGGCTGATATCGAGCCACCAGGCCATCAGCGGCACCAGGAACAGCACCAGCCCGCCTTCGAAACCGATGCCGTGCAGCAGGCGTCGACCCAAGGACCGGCCCTTGACCGTTTGACGCGCCTCCCAGCGTTCGAACAGGGCGTTGAAGACATAGTTCCAGGCCAGGGCGATGCTGGACATGGCCAGGGCCAGCAGGGCCGAAGACTGCAGGGAGGTTGCAAACATCCATGCGACGGCCGGGCCGACCATGGCCACGGCGATGGCTTCGTGCAAAAGGGCTTGAAGGACGCGGCGTTGGCGGGGGCTCATGGGCCCGGAGTGTCGCAGGACGGCGGGTTTTGCCCGGCCTTCTTGCCTGTGACGGCGGCCTGTCGCCGCCCAAGCACCCAGATGCTGAGCAGCAGCAAAGCGCCGCCCAGCCATTGGCTGGACCTCAAGCTCTGGTTCAGAAACAAGGCCGAGAGCAGCACGGCGGTCAGCGGCTCCATCAAGGTGGCCACGGTCAGGGTGCTGGGGCTCAAACGTGCTGAGCCCCAGCTGAAGGCCAGCAAGGCCAGGGCGGCGGTCACCAGGCCCAGGTACAAAAACCAGGCTTGCGGCGGAATCGAGTCGGGCCAGTGAAACGGGTGGATCAGCGCGAACAGGCTGGTGCTCACTGCCGCGATGACGGTGAGGCAGGCGCTCGATGGGCCCGGCCCCATGCTCACTGAGAGGCGTGAACTCACCAGGGTGAAGCCGGTGTAGAGCAGCGCCGACGCCACCGAGAAGGCGACACCGATCCACAGGTTGTGTGTGTGCGCGACATCGATGCCGGCGCCATGGCCGAGCACCAGCAGCACCGTGCCGGCCAGGGCGGCGCACAGGGCGGCGAACAGGCCCAAGCCCGGCGCCTCGGTGCCCCGGGTCAGGCCGATCAGCGTCACCAGCACGGGCGGCAGGCACAGCGCAATCAAGGTGGGCACCGAAGGGCCGATGCGCTCTATCCCTAAGAACCAGCACAGCACATAGCCGGCCATGGCGGCGCCGGCCGCCACCAGGGTCAGCCACAGGCTCTTCAACACGGCCCAGTCGATCTGCCGGCCGTACACGGCCAGCAAGACCAGGGCGCCAACGCTGAAGCGCCAGAAGGAAATGTTCTCGGGCGAAAAGCCGTGACGGCTGACCAGCACATCGACCACCAAGGCGCCGGTGCCCCAGAGCATGCCGGCCGAGCAGGCCGCCAGCAGACCCAAGAGGGCCTGGCCTTGGCGGGGCTGCTGCTGTGTGCTTGGATTTATCAAGAGGTGTGCCTTGTGGTGACGCGGTCTACGCGGGCTTCAGCTGTCAGCGCCGCCCCTGGGGCTCGCGGTTTTGCGAGGCGGGCCTTCGCGCCACAGCCCGCCTTCGCTGAAGCAGTCCCAGCCCCATTTCAGCCAGCGCAGCAGGGAGGCGGCCAGCCACAGGGCCCAGAGCAGCATGGCCAGGCGGTAGAGCCACAGCGGCGCGCTGATCACCCAGGCTTGCGCCGTGCCGGCGCCAGCGCTGAAGCGGTCGGCGTACCAGCGCAGCAGGCTGGCATGGGATTCATGGCCGGTGATCAGGAGGTCCGGCAGGCCCAGCAGTCCGACCTGCAGCGCCTGCAGCAGCACGGCCACACATCCCAAGGCCCAGAAGCCCAGCAGCAGCTGCAGGCCGATGAAGGGCGCCCGCGCGAGGCCGGGGCCATGCCGCTTGCGCAGCAAGAGTAGCAAGAAGCCCGCCACCACCCAGGCCAGGCCGGACAGGGTCACCGGCGCCAGGCCCAGGCCCAGCAGCAGCCAGGCCGATAGCTTCAGCGGCAGGCCCGGCACGCGGCTCAAGCCCAGGGCCAGAATCGCCACCGCCAGCAGCGCGCCCCAGAACAGCACGGCCGGGCCCAGCAGCGGCCCGCCCAGGGCCAGCACGATGCGGTCGCCCGGCACGTGGATCTGCAGGCTGTCGTTCACACCGGCCGCGCCCAGCTGCACACTGGGGCTGCGGAACCACCAGCCCATGCCGCCATCATCAGCGCGCCAGCGCAGCTCCAGCCGGTGCTCGCCGGGGGTGATGGGCAGCTGCAGGGCGCCGTTCTTGGCCTGCAGGGGCAGGTCGGCGCCGTCCAGGCTCAGGCCTTGCAAGGCCGCACCGGCGGGCAGCTGCAGGGTCTGCTGGCCGCCCAGGCTGGAGCGCAGGGTGGCGCTGAGCTTGAAGTCGCTGCTGCGCGCGCCGGGCGTCACCTCGGTCAGCACCTGGTCCCAGGTCAGGGTGGGGCCGGCCACGCCAGCCGGTCTGCTCAAATTCAGCGTCAGCTGCTCGCCGGGCCAGGGCCTCCACAGCGGCTGCCAGCGGCCGCCTTGCTGGTGCACCACCGGGGCCAGGCCCTGGTGCTCCACATGCCAGAGCGTGGAGGCGTCCAGCGTCCATTGCTCGATCTGCTGGGTGGCCGGGTGGCTCTTCAGCGTCAGCTGCGCCTGCGGGCGCAGCTCGCTGTCGAACTCCAGCACCTCGGCCGCGCCCAGCTGCACGCTGGCCAGGCCCTCGCTGATCTGCACGCTGTTGTCCTGCACCGCCTCGCCGGGCAGCAGTTGCCACTGCACGCGCAGCGGCGCGCGGCTGGGCGCGATGCGCTCGATGCGGGTGTGCACGGTCCAGCGCAGGCCCAGCTCCAGCTGGCGCTGGATTCGCACAAAAGCGGGCAGGGCGTCGCGCGGGTTGTTCTGCGCATCAGCACCGGCTGCGGTCTTGTCATCGCCTGCGCTTTGCTCGCGCAGCAGGCTCAGCGCGGCGCCGGGCAGGCCCTGGGCATTGAGGCCTTGCAGGCGCCAGCCGCGCAGCTGGCTCTTCAGCTCGCGCACCGGCAGGGGCAGGCTGATGTCCAGCTCCTGCACCGGCGTGGCGCCCAGATCGGCCTCCATGCTGATCTGGCTGATGCCGGCTTTCAGGGCGATCCAGAGCTGGCCCTGGGCATCGCGGCGCAGCGGCGCGGGCTGGCCGTCCAGCAGCACCTGGCTCGGTTGCCAGGCGCCGGCCTGGCCGGGCAGGGGCAGGGCCACATCGGCCTGCGCATGGGCTTCCAGGCGCAAGAGCACGCGCGAGCCTTCGGCCTGCAGGTTCAGGCGGGCCAGCTCGGCGCAGCGTGGCAGGCAGTCCGGGGCGGGGCGCAGGCGCTGGCGCATTTCGGCCAGCAAGGCCTCCGACGGCGGCTGCAGGCCGCTGGACTTCTGGGCCTTCTCCGCAGGCGCGGGCTTGGCCGGCTCATTCTCGGCATGGGCCGGATCGGCAGGCAGGCTCAAGCCGAGCGCGAAGGTCAGGGCCAGTGCGGCGCTGGTGCCAGCGCCGGTTCCTGCCCGCCGCGGCCACCAGGGCTGACCCGTGCGGCCGCTGGCCAGGGCCAGCAGGGCCGCCAGCATCAAGAGCAGGCTGGCCACGCGCACCAGCGCCGTGCCGGCCGGCGGCAGCAGGTAGAGCTGCAGCGCCTGATCGGCCTGCACCGGGCCTTGCCAGACCAGGGCATGTTCCTGCCAATGCCAGCTGGGCAGGCCGGGGCCGGTCTGCACGCGGGCGCTGGGGTCGGCCTGGTCCAAACGGCGCGGCTCCTTTTGAGGCACAGGCGCTGCATCGCTGACCGCTTCCTTGAGGCGGCTGTAGCTGGAGCCGGCAGGCGCGGGCACGGCCATCTCGGGCGGCGGGATGAAGGGCGGGGCTGCCGCAGGCACTGCTGTTTCAGCCTGGGGCAGGCCATGCGTCATGGCCGGCTGGTCCAAGGCCGGATACATGGCATAACGCAGCTGGTCCACGCCAAAAGGCAGCAACAGCAAGGCGATGGCCACCATGCAGGCCTGCTCGGCGCGGCGCAGCAGCAGGGCAAGGCGGGCGAACTTGTCGCTCATGCTGCCCAGGGCCTTGTTGACGGCCATCAGGCCCAGCCAGAACAGCCAGAGGAACTGCGGCGCATCGCGCAGATGCCAGCTGCACACCAGGGCCGCGCCCAGCAGCAGGCCGCGCGGCCAGCCCAGCAGGCGTCCGGCGGCCAGGGCGCTGAGCAGCACGAAGAAGAAGTCCCAGAGCGTCCAGGCGCCCAGCCAGGAGCCGTCCACCCGGTCCGGCCCGCTGGCGTGCAGCAGGCGCCAGCCGGGCGGCAGGTGCAGGCCCGTGCGGGCCGATTGGAAATCACCGCTCCAGCCGCTGGCCGGCAAGGCCTCGCTGCGGGCCCAGCGGCTCTCGGCCCTGATGTTGGCCGTGCCCTGGCGCACCTCGATGCCATCGGGGGCGCTGGGCTGGGACGGTGCCGAAGCAGCAGCGCTCGGGCCCCGCCTCGTGATCAGCTGGTCCTGGCCATCGAGCGCGGCCCGGCCCAGGGCGCCCGGCGCGGCCAGCTCCAGGCGGGTGGAGCGGCTCAGCTCACCCTCGATGCGGTCTTGCGCGGTGTAGCCCTGGCCGTCGAAATCAAGCCAGAGTTGGCGCGAGAGGCGCAGCTGATCGGGCGCCGGCTCAGGGTTGCCGCGCCGGCTTTGCTTGATTTGCAGGGTGGCGCCGGGCGCCATGCGGTAGGCCGGAAAGCTCTGCCAGCTCTCGGGCATGACGGTCTGCTTGGGGTCCACGGCGGGCGCGCCTTCGATGCTGACCACGCGCAGTTCGTTGTGCGCCGAAAAGGCCCAGACCTCCTCGCCCAGCGGGCTCTCGCCGGGCTTGGGTGTGGAGGCGGGCAGCTGCAGCGCTTGCGTGGGCGCCATGCCGCGGGCCAGCAGCTCCACGGTCCAGCGGCCCGGGCGGGCCTGCACCAGCAGGGCGCCGTCCTCGCGCAGCCGGGCGGGCAGGGCGCTGCTCAGCGCTTCGGCCACCAGGCCCGGTAACAGCGCCTGCGGCAGCACCAGCTCACGGGCGCGGCCCGAGACGGCCAGCTCGATGTGGGTGTTGATGCGCATCGGCACCTGGTCGTCGATCAGGCGCGCGGTGCGCACGCTCAAGGCTTCGCTGCTGGCGCTGTCCTCGCGGCTGGCCTTCAGCCAGAGCCGGCCCTGGGCATCGGGTGTGCGCTTCTGCGCCTGGCCCTCGAGCCAGAAATTGAGCAGGCCCAGATTGGGCGGCAGCAGCAGGCCTTGCGGCATCTGCGCCCAGGGGATCTGGCCCTCGATGACGTGGCGGCCCGGCTCCAGACGCACGCTGGGCCGGCCCTGGGCCAGCACCACGGCCAGGGGCTTGCCGGCGCTTTTCACGTCCTGTGGCCAGAGGCTGGGCTTGCTGTTACCGGAGCCCGCGCCCGGCGCATCGTCGGCCGCTTCGCCGGGCAGGGGCAGCAGCTGGGCCGTGCCGTAGACCTGCACCTCCAGCCGGAAGCTGGCGCCACCGGGCCCGGCGCGCAGCTCCAGCCGGGCCGGCCAGAGGCAGTTGCGCAGCTCCGTTTCGCCGGGGCGGCCGGGCTGCAGCGGGCAGAGCTGGCTCTCCTGGCCTTGCAGGGCCCAGGGCAGCCAGTCGCGCAGGGCGGGCGGCAGCTCCTGCGGGCTCAGGGCGCCGGCCGCGGCGGCCCAGGCGCTGCTGCCGAGCAGGAGCAGGCCCAGCAGGCGCTGCATCAGGCGGCCTTGGACTTGCAAGGTTTGGGATTCAAGGCTCATGCCAGTGCTCCTGGGCTCCATCAGAGCGCGCAGCTTAACTGCCCGGTCCCACGGCATGCCAGGGCGGAGAACCCCAGGCGCATGTGCGGCCACCGCCCGTAGCGCGAGCCGCTGCCGCCATGGCTGAGACAATGCGGGTCATGAGTCTTGTCGAGTTGCTCTTGCTGTCTTTGTTGGTCTTGATGCTGCTGGCGCTGTTCCTGCTCTGGCGCCAGGGGCAGGCCAGCCAGGTGGGCGAGCAAGACCCGACCCTGCTGCGCCTGCAGCAGCAGCTCAGCCAGGGCAATGAGCGCCTGGAGCGCGAGCTGCGTGACGAGCTCAGCCGCAGCAGCGCCGCCACGCGCCAGGAGCTGCAGCAAAGCCTGGGCCGCTTCCAGCAGGCGCTGAGCCAGGGCTTGCAGCAGAGCAACCAGTCGCTGGGCCTGCAGGCCATTGCCGCCCGCGAGGCGCAGGACGCCGCCGGCCAGCGCCTGGCCGAGCAGCTCGGCCAGCAGCTGCGCGCCCTGGCCCAGACCGTGGACCAGCGCCTGGGCTTGATCCAGCAGGACAACGAGAAAAAGCTCGAGCAGATGCGCGCCACTGTGGACGAAAAACTGCACGCCACGCTGGAGCAGCGCCTGGGCGAGAGCTTCAAGCAGGTGGCCGAGCGCCTGGAGCAGGTGCACCAGGGTCTGGGCGAGATGCAGGGCCTGGCGCGCGATGTCGGCTCGCTGAGCCGGGTGCTGGGCAATGTCAAGACGCGCGGCATCTTTGGCGAGGTGCAACTGGCCGGCCTGCTGGAGCAGGTGTTCACGCCCGAGCAGTACGCGGCCAATGTGGCCACGCTGCCGGGCAGCGCCGAGCGGGTGGAGTTTGCGATCCGCCTGCCGGGCCAGCGTCAGGACGGCCAGCCGCTGTGGCTGCCCATCGACGCGAAATTTCCGCGCGAGGATTACGAGCGCCTGCTCGATGCCCAAGATCGCGCCGACGCGCCCGCCGCCGAGGCTGCCGCCAAGGCCATCGAGCAGCGCCTGCGCGCCGAGGCGCGCAGCATCCGCGAGAAGTACATCGCCCCGCCGCACAGCACCGATTTCGGCATCCTGTTCCTGCCCACCGAAGGCCTCTACGCCGAGGCTTTGCGCCGGCCCGGCCTGATGGAGGCGCTGCAGCGCGAGCACAAGGTCATGCTGGCCGGCCCGACCACGCTGCTGGCCACGCTGAACAGCCTGCAGATGGGCTTCCGCACCCTGGCGCTGGAGAAGCGCTCGGCCGAGGTCTGGGAGGTGCTGGGCGCTGTCAAGACCGAATTCGGCAAGTTCGGCGAGGTGCTGGCCAAGACCAAGAAAAAGCTGGATGAAGCCAGCCAGACCATCGATGCGGCCGAGACCCGCACGCGGGTGATGACACGCAAGCTCAAGAGCGTGGAAGCGCTGCCGGACGATGCCGCCCAGCAGCTGCTGCGCCTGAGCCTGCCGGGGGACGAGGAGCCGCTCCATGGCGGCAGAGACGGTGCCGACGAGGCGCCGCGCGGAGGAGGAGAACGACCGCCTGCAGCTGTTTGAAGGCGCCATTCTTCGAAAGCATGTTCCTTTGACCCACGAACCTGACCCCATTGATCCAGACACCCCGGCCCATCGCGCCAGCGCAGCCGCACTGCGCCGCGCCTTTCCCTGGCTGATCGCCACCCTGATCACCCTGCATGCCTGCATGGCCAGCACCCGGGTGGCGGCCAGCCTCTGGGTGCTCGATCAGGGCTATGGCGAGTGGACCGTGGGCCTCTTGCTCAGCCTCTTTGCCGTGGCGCCCATGGCCCTGGCCTTGTGGGCCGGGCGCCAGGCCGACCGCTATGGCTTCCACCGCCCGGTGGGCATCGGCGTCAGCATGGCCTTGTTCGGCGCCTGTGTGGCCCTGGCCTGGCAGGGCGTCTGGACGATTGCCTTCAGCTGCCTGCTCAGCGGCGGTGCGCTCAGCGTGGCGGCCGTGGCCATTCAGCGCGAGGCCGGGCTGATGGCCGACGAGCCCTCGCAGCTCAAGCGTGTGTTCAGCTGGGTGGCTTTGGGGCCGGCGCTGTCCAATGCGCTGGCGCCGGTGGTGGCAGGCCTGCTGATCGACCATGTCAGCTTCCGCGCGGCCTTCGCCCTGGCGGCCTTGCTGCCTCTGCTGTGCTGGCTCATGGCGCGGCGCGTGCCGCGCCACCCGCCCAAGCCCCAAAGCGCGGCCCAGCGTGCGCGCCCGGCTTGGGACCTGCTGCGCCAGCCGGCCTTGCGCCAGCTGTTGCTGCTCAATGTGGTGCTGGCTGCGTGCTGGGATGCGCACAGCTTTGTCGTGCCGGTGGTCGGCCATGCGCGTGGCCTGAGTGCGTCCAGCATCGGCGTGGTGCTGGGCAGCTTTGCGGTGGCGGCCACGGTGGTGCGTCTGGCCATCGTGCGCTTCTCCCAGCATCTCGATGAGCTCAAGGCCTTGCGCAGCGCCATGTTGCTGGCCACCGTGGTGCTGGCAGGGTATTACTGGTTGCCAGGCACGGCCGGCCTGATGGCCGGCTCGGCTCTGCTGGGCCTGGCCCTTGGCTCGGTGCAGCCCATGGTGCTGTCCATGCTGCACCAGGTCACGCCGCATGAGCGTCACGGCCAGGCCCTGGGCCTGCGCATGCTGGCCACCAATGGCGCGACCGTGGCCATGCCGGTGGGTTTCGGCCTGCTGGCGGCGGCCAGCGTGGCGGCCGCGCCCATGTGGCTGATGGCCAGCGCGCTACTGCTGGCGCAGCTGCCGGCCCGCGCCTTGAGCCGCCAGCTGGCGCATGAGCCCCTGGCTTCGCCGGAAGAGCGCGCGCAGGGCTAGGGTCGAACCTATACTGATCCAAACGGCTGCCTCCATGCAAGCGCGGCCGGGGAGAGGTGCAGACATCATGGCGAATCCTGGCTCCTCAGGCCGCCGCCGCCTGGCGTGTGCCCTGGTCTTGCTGCAGGTCGGCGTGCCAGCGCTGTGGCCCCGCCATGTGAATGCCCAGCTGCCGGCGAAGGGCGGCGGCATCGAGTTCCGCATCGCTTTCGAAGACAAGGTCAGCCCCGACCACACCGGCACTTCGACGGTGCCGACCGAGAACCCCGGCATCATCGTCGAGATGGTGCAGATGCTGCCGGCCCGCCTGGGCGGCGAGATCCGCGTGCTGCTGCTGCGCCGGCCCTGGGCCCGCTGCCTGGCCGAGCTGGAAACCGGCCAGGTGGATGCCATCTTCTCCAGCAGCTTCAAGCCTGAGCGCCTGAAGATCGGCCTGTATCCCATGAAGAACGGCCAGCCCGATCGGGCCCTGCGCATCGACACCAAGAGCTACAAGCTCTACACGCGAGCCGATGCCGGCCTGAGCTGGGACGGCCAGCGCTTCACCGGCCCCGAGCGGCCGCTGGAGCTGGTGGCCATGCGCGGCTACGCCATCATCGATGAGCTGCGCAAGCTGCCCGGCGTGAGCGTGTCCGAGGTGGACCGAGCCGAGGTCGCGTTCCGCATGCTGCTGGCCGGGCGTGCCCAGGGTTTTGCCCAGCTCAGCGAAGCGGCCGAGCATGTGCTGCGCAACACGCCCGAATTCGACCGCGCCATCGTCAAGCTGGAGCCACCGCTGATGAGCAAGGACTACTTCCTGCAGATCAGCCATGCCTTCCACCAGCGCCACCCCAAGCTCAGCGCGCGCATCTGGCGGGCCCTGGGAGAAATTCGCCAGAGCGAGCAGGAGCGGCTGGTGGCCAAGTACCTGAAGCTGAGTGCGGATTGAGCGCCCCCCTCGCACACTCTCTCTTTCTCTCTGTCGCAGGGGGCTTGATCGTCTGGGCTTCGGCCGGCCGCTCGTGAGCGACTGGGTTCTGGTGCAGGGAGGCTGTCTGCTGGGGAGCCGGCTGCAGACGGACTTGAGGAATCTACGAAAGGGCTGGGCCGTGGATATGGGCCTGGAGCTGAACGCGAACAAGCGGCTTGTGTTTCAGCGCGTCGCCAGACTCGGCGGCGGTCGCTTCGGGGCTGCCGGCCACCAAGGCCAGGGCCAGGATGGGCGCCCAAACGGGCGCCAGTAACACCTGCTTACCGCTGAAATAGTTTGTCATGTGAACTGCTAAAACGTCTTGCCTGCTCGGCGATGGACGCGAGTCTAGGCAGGGGTTTCGCAGCTTTCAGCTCCCCCAAAGTGAGGGTTCCGACGAACGGTCGGCCGGCTCGGTTCAGCGGCCGTCTTGCGGGCCGTAGAGCATCAGGCCGGCCAGGGCGCAGGCCATGGGTTCGCGTTGATCGGCCGGCAGCTGGCGCTGCTGCCAGATGCGGCCCGGATGCAGCACCTCGACGGCGGCGACGGCGCTGCCGCGCAGGCTGTCGACGCGGTAGCCCAGGGCCGGGGACTTGAGGCTTTGCTCGACCGGCATGCCGCTCTGGGTGCGGCGCTCGGCGATCTGGCTCATGCGGTACTCGGCGCCGCCGACGTAGAGCCGGCCCTCCAGCGGCTTCCACTCGTCCTTGAGCTCCAGGCGCACGGTCTGTTCGCCATGGCGGCAGCTGCAGTCCAGCGTGGCCTTGTTGTTCTCGAGTTGCACGCCGATCTTCAGGCCTTGTTCCTTGGAACGGTACTCGCAGCTGCCGTCCCAATCGCGCTGACCCTTGAAGCGGTAGCTGAAGCCTTGCTTCTGGGTCTTGCTGCTGAAGAGGCCCAGCGAGCTGCTGTCGCTGCTGGTCCAGCCGCGCTTGACATGGCTGACCTGGTAGGGGCCGACCTGGAAGTCTTCGGCCGCAAACAGGCCTGTGCCTTTGGCGCGGGCGCCGACATCGAGCACCTCGGCCGTTTGGTCCAGATCGCCGGGTGCGGCCATGCGTGTGGGCGTGGTGACGCAGGCACTCAAGCCCACCAAGGTCGCCAGCAAGGCCGTCAGCGAGGCGGGTCGCCCCAGGGCCGGGGCGGGGCGGTGGGGCAGGGGCGGGGAAAAGGGTGCGTTGGCGCTCATGGTGTCGAGGTGCGGTTGGTATTGCCAGATGGGCTCGGACGGGGCGCAGTGTCGCCTGCGGATCCGCTTTGTGAACTCCTGTGATGGCCAGGCTCAGGTAAGTATCGTTTTCTGAACTTTTGTGGAGCTTGCCGCGCCGTGGCGGGCGGAGGCGGCCGATGCATCCTTCAGAATGCCGCCACGGGCCGCCTGTCGTGGCTCGCGGTTTTGCGCGCCGCTCGCATGCTCGCGGTTCGCTTGCGAATATGTTTGGCGGCCTGGTTTTTTCTGTGCCGGCTGGATCCGGCGGATTGGTCTTTCCTCATGCACATGCCCACTCGTTTCCGTGTTTCGGCCTTGTTGCTGGCCTGCAGCCTGGTGTGGCTGCCGGTTCAGCTGGCTTCGGCTCAGACTGCGGCCCCGGCGGCCAAGTCCAGCAAGGCCGGCAGCGGCGGCAAGGTTGCCAAGCCCGTGCCAGCCCCTGCGGCCCGGGCGGCGGCGCCCGCCGCGGTGGTGAAGGCCGAGTTTGTGCGCGAGCTCGGCGGCATCGAAGAGTACCGCCTGCCCAATGGCCTGCAGATCCTGCTCTTTCCCGATGAAGCGCAGAGCACGACCACGGTCAACATCACCTACCGCGTCGGCAGCCGCCACGAAAGCCAGGGCGAGTTCGGCATGGCCCATCTGCTGGAGCACCTGGTCTTCAAGGGCACGCCCACGCACCGAGACATTCCCGGCGCCTTTGCCGAGCGCGGCGTTCGCTTCAACGGCACCACCACCAGCGACCGCACCAATTACTTCGCCTCTTTCAACGCCAACGAAGACACCCTGGCCTATGTGCTGGGCCTGGAGGCCGACCGCATGGTCAACAGCTTCATCGCCAAGTCTGACCTGGACAAGGAGATGAGCGTGGTGCGCAATGAGTTCGAGCGCGGCGAAACCGAGCCCATGCAGGTTTTGTTCAAGCGCGTGCAATCGGTGGCCTACGACTGGCACCCGTATGGCAACTCGACCATCGGCCCCAAGAGCGACATCGAGAACGTGCCGATCGAGCGCCTGCAGGCTTTCTACAAGCGCTTCTACCGGCCCGACAACGCCACGGTGCTGGTGGCCGGGCGCTTTGACAAGGCGGCCGTGCTGCAGCGCATTGCCGCGCAGTTCGGCCCGCTGGCCAAGCCGGCGCAAGCCCTGCCTGTGCTGTACACCGAAGAGCCGGCTCAGGACGGCGAGCGCACGGTCACCGTGCGCCGCGTCGGTGGCCAGCCCACGGTGCTGGCTTACTACCATGTGCCTGCCATCTCGCATGCCGATTCGGCGCCGCTGCTGGTGCTCAGCCTGCTGATGTCCATGCCGCCCAGCGGCCAGCTCTACAAGGAGCTGGTGGAGAGCAAGCTGGCCATCAACGCCGGCCTGTTTGGCCTGGGGCAGGCGGCGCCCGGCGGCATCTCGGCCATGGCCATACCGGCCGCGCAGGCCGACAGCGAGAAGGTGGAGAAGCTGCTGCTCGATCTGGTCGAAGGCCGGGCCGGCAAGCCCTTTGAGGAGAGCGAGTTGCAGCGCGTGCGCGAGGTGGCGCTGAACTCCTACCGCCAGCAGATGAAGAAGCCTGAGGCCTTGATCCAGCAGATCTCCGGCCTGCTGGGTGCCGGCGATTGGCGCCTGCTGTTCCAGCTGATGGAAGACCTGCCGCGTGTGACCCTGGCCGATGTGGAGCGAGTGCGCAAGGCCTATCTGCTGCCGGCCAACCGCACTCTGGGCCGCTTTGTGCCGTCCAAGGAGGTCACCCGGGTGGAGATCCCGGCGGCCCCTCCGCTCGATCAACGTCTGGCCGAGCTCAAGGGCCCGCCCAAGCTGGAGGATGGCGAGCGCTTCGATCCCACGCCCGAGCATCTGGCCGAGCGCACGCGGCGCACCGTGCTGCCCAGCGGCATCGAGCTGCAGACCCTGGCCAAGCGCACCCGTGGCAACACCGTCCATCTGCAGCTGCAGCTGCGCTGGGGCGAGCGCGAGCCGACCTTTGCCCGGCGCGGCACCGGCTGGGTCGGTGAGCTGATGTTCGAAGGCAGCCAGGGCCTGGACAAGCAGGCGCTGCAGGACCGACTGATCCGCCTCAAGGCCGGCCTGTCCATCGGCGGTGTCGACCAGGGCGCCACCATCAACCTCACGGCTGAGAAGGACAGCCTGCTCGAAGCCCTGGCCATCGTGGCCGATCTGCTGCAGCGGCCGCTGCTGCCGGCCGATGCCTTCGAACGCGTGGTCAAGCGCCATATCGCTGCGTTGGAGGGCTCGCGCCTGGAGCTGGAAACCCTGCGTCAGGAAGCCACCCGCGAGCACTACAACTTTGCCCTCGGCGTGGTGCAAGGCCATCCGGACTACCAGCTCAGCGTCAACCAGCGCCTGGCCGAGGTGAAGGCCATCCGCCTCGACGATGTACGCAGCTTCCACGCCGATTACTGGTCGGCCAACGAGGCGCGGGTCACCGTGGTGGGCGCCCTGCCCGATGGGCTGGATGCAGCGGTCGAGCGGCTTTTCGGCAGCTGGAAGAAGCCGTCAGCCGCGCGCTTTGTGCGTTATGAGGGGAAGCATGTGGACATCCCCGCGGCCCGCTTTGACGTCAAGGCCAAGGACAAGGCCAATGCGATTTTGCGCATGCGACTGGAGTTTCCGCTCAATGAGATGGACCCTGACTACTTCCCTCTGATGCTGGCCACCCAGGTCTTCGGCGCCGGTGGCATGGAAAGCCGGCTGGCGGCGCGCGTGCGCCAGCAGGAAGGTCTGAGCTACGGCATCGGCGCCTCGCTGGGCGTGCCGCGCTGGGGCAATGACGCCACCCTGTCCATCGGCGGCAGCTTCGCACCGCAGAACCGCGACAAGGTGCTGGCCCTGGTGGACGAAGAGCTGGCCCGCATGGCGAGCGAAGGCATCAGCGAGGCCGAGCTGGCACGCGCCAAGCAGAATGTGCTGGAGGCGCGCCTGCAGGGCCGCAGCGACGACGGCCAGCTGACCGCCTCACTGGGCCACCTGGCCGAGCGTGGCGAGGGCTGGGCCGCCGTGGCGCAGCGCGAGGCGCAGATCCGCGCCGTCACGCTGGAGCAGGCCAATGCCGCTTGGGCACGCCACATCCGCCGCGAGCGCTTTGTGGTGTCCACGGCGGGAGACTTTTGACGGGCTCAGAACCAGGGCGCCATTCGTTCGGGATAGTCGCGCGGCAGGATGTGGCCGCCGGGGAAACGCAGGTGCTGTTTGGCGGCGCCGGGCATCGCGTCGAACAGGGCCTGGTTCTGCGCGGCGCTGGCGTACTCGTCATCCTCGGCGCTGAGCAGCCAGAGCTTCTTCTTGCCCGCGAGCCCCGGGAGAAAGCGCTGCGGTGACACGGCGGCCACCTTGTCGTCCAGATGCGGCGGCACGATGGCGGCCACTGCCGTGATGCGAGGCTCCAGGCTGCCCAGGATCAGCGCCATCTGCCCGCCCATGCTGTAGCCGGTGGTCTGCACGCGGCGGGCGTCGATCTGCGGCTGTGGGAGCAGCCAGTCCAGCAGCAGGCGGTAGTCCTTGATGCTGTCGATGATCATCTGCTCATAGGGCTCGCGCTTGCCCCACAGGTCCATATCGCGCATCAGGTCGAGCACGCTGTAGTCGAGGTTCTTGCGCTCGCCATGGCGGCGTGCGTCCAGGGCCAGCACGGCATAGCCTTGTTTCAAGGCCAGCTCGGTGACGAGGTGGGTGTGCTCCAGGGTTTCGCCGCCCTTGTAGCTTGCTTGCCACCAGCGCATATGGCTGCGCCCCAGCCCATGCATGGCGACCAGCAGCGGAAACGGCGCCTTGGCCTGGGCCGGATCGCTGGGGTACTGGATGCGGCCGTTGACCGCCGCGCCGTCGAAGCTGATGAAGCGAATCTCCTGCGCGTGCGGGCCCAGGGCGCGCAGCTGCGGCGTGATCGGCACGGCGCCGGCATGGGCGTAGCGCGCGGCCAGGTCCTGGGCGCTGGGCTGGTAGGGGCGCAGGGCAAAGAGCTGCCACCACAGCAGACCGAGCAAGAGGGCCAGCCCCAGCAGGGCCAGACCGACTCTTGCGAGACGGCGTGGCCAGTGGCGGCCGGGCTGTGAATGTGGAGTTGGGAGGCCTGGCAAACCCGGGCGCATGGGGTGGCTGTCGCTGTTCATGGGCGCAGAGTAGCCAGCCGCTTGTGAGTTGGATGTGAAGTGCCCGCCTGCTGCAGCACGTCACTGTGCCCGCTGCCGCCGCCCGGCGCGTTGCCGGGCGGGGTGTGCACGCGAGTTCACAGAGATTTCAGATACTCCAGCAGCGCCCGCTTCTGTGCCTCGTCCAGCGTGGTGCCGAAGAGGTGGCCGCTGTTGCTGTTGCCGGGCAGGCGGGTGTCGAAGCGCGAGGGGCCTTGGGCGGTGTCGAAGCCCACGCGTTGCGGATCGAACTCGCGGCTGCCGACCTGGAACTGGCGTGGCCGCTGCTCCACCGGCTGTAGCAGATCCCAGAGCGTCGGCACCGAGCCGTTGTGCAGATAGGGCGCGGTGGCCCAGATGCCGTTGAGCGGCCGGGCCTTGTAGATGGCATTGGGGGTCGGCGCCGGGCTTGCTTCCGCGGCGGCCGCCTGGGCTGCAGCTGGCTGGGCCTTGGGGTTGAGGACCTGTTGCAGCAGCTCGGCGCTGGGGCGCGGGGTGGCCGGGCGGGCGTTGCGCTGGGCGGCGCTGCCGCGCAGCTCGTCCTGCAGCTGGGCCTCGTACTGGCTGATCAGCGCGGCCAGGCTCGCATCCAGATCGCCGAACAGCACCCCGGTCGCCGCCTGCACTGTCAGCGCGCCACCGCCAGCCTCGGCGCCGTAGCGCTGAAAGCTCGGAAAGGCCAGCGTGCCCTGCAGCGGCCCGGTCTTGGCCATGCGCATGGCAGCGGCCGTGGCCATGGCCGGATCGGTGCCGACATCGCGCATCTGTGCCGTGATGCGGCGGAAAGGATCTTTGCGATCGATCACCGCATGGCAGCTGATGCACTGGTTCTGGTAGATCTGCTGGCCGCGCTGTACCAGGTTGGCGTCCAGCGGACCCAGCGCTTTCTCGTACCACTGCGGGGACCAGAGGCTGCGCACCCAGCCTTCGAGCTGGCCCAGCTGGCGGATGTCCACATGGTTGGGGTAGCGGCAGCGGTCCTTGCCGCAGTCGTTCACGCCGAGGCCGCCGAACACGCCCAGCACCTCGCCCACATTGCGGGTCAGCTCACCCAGGCCGAAGGGGCCGTTGGGGGCGGAGCCGTTCCATTGCACCTTGTCATGCTGGGGTGTGTCCCAGATGAAGGGGTAGGACACCGGCGCGTCAGGCGCCTGGGCATTGCCGGGCTGCTGCAGGGCCACGACCAGGACCTCGTTGAAGATATTGCCGAAGGCGTCCAGCCGCGCGTGGCCTGCCGGGAAGCTGGGGGTGTTCAGTGTCAGGCGCTGGCGGCTGTCCTTGGCTTCTTGGCCCAGCGCAAGGCGCAGGGCCTGTTTCTGGGCCTCACTGGCGCCGGGGCCCAGCACGGCTTTGGCAAAGCGCTCGAACTTGGCCGCATCGGCCCAGGTGGCCTCCAGCGCCGCGACCAGCTCCCGGAAGAAGAGGTTGAAATCGGCCATGGACGGGCCGCCGTCGATGCGCAGGCCGACGCCGCGAAGATTGACCTGGCTGGTGTGGCAGGCGGCACAGGTCAGGCCCAGCCAGGCCTGGGTTTGCGGCCCTTGGGTCTGGGCAAAGCCGACCGGCAGGCCGTCGGGGTTCCAGCGGCCCGGCCCGGGCTTGGCGGGCAGATAGCCCAGGCGCTCGATATTGGCGTTGCTGCGAAAGGGCTGGCTGTTGCCGGCTTGCTCCAGCGCCAGAAACCAGGGGTAAGGCACGATGCGCGAACCCTGGGTGCTGAACCAGAAGGCCATTTGCGTGGCCTCGTCCCAGCCCTGATCCAGATTGAGCACCTGCTCCGGGCCCACGGCATCGGGCACCGGCGTGCCGTCGGACATCGGCGTGATGGGGGCGCAGGCGATCAGCGCAAGCATCAGGGACAGGGACAGGGTCAGCGGGAGCGCCAGAGGCCGGGCCCGGCGTGCGTTCGTGGAGACTTTCATGTGTCGTGCTTTCCTCATGCCCCAAGCGCTGCAGCAGGGGCCGGAGCGCAAACCCGGGGCATGGACCGGTGTGCGGCGGCCGCGCGGGATCAGTCGAACATGGACGTCAGCATTTGCGCATTGCTGAGGCCGCCCGGGTTGCCCAGGGTCGAGTCCGAGGCCAGGCACCAGCAGCTCAGATGCGCGAGCGCATTGACCAGGGTGGCCGAGAGCTCCAGCTGGGTGAAGGTGTTGTAGCGCGGGAAGTTGCCGCCGCTTTCCAGCTCCAGCGCGGCACGCACATCGAAGGGCAGGGCCTTCCACCAGCTGCTGACGAAATCGTTGTAGACCCAGAGCAGCTCGACGCTGTCCTGCGCCGGCACGTCGAACCAGTCATTGGCCAGCACCGGCAGGCGCTGGCGGAACAGGATGGCGCCGCCGGCCTGGCGCGCCGCAAACAGGCCGGCCTGCAACTGGGCAAAGGCCTGGCGCGCAAAGACCTGGTTGTGGCGGTACAGCCGTGCCGCCCCTTGCCCCGGCTGCTGCGCGCTGTAGGGCAGATAGCCCAGGCCGGGCTGGAAGGGCTGCAGGCCGAACAGCGGAGGCAGGTCGTCCGACAGCACGATGTCACCGCTGGCGGGGTCACGGCCGATGGCCTGATCGGTGTTGACGCAGACGATCAGCCGCCGCAGCCCGCGCGCCAGCAAGGCATTCAGGCCCAGGTTCTCCAGGCTACCGCCATCGGCGAAACGGTAGTGCAGGGTGTCTTGCTCGGCCCGCTCTGCCACCGGCCAATAGGGGTAGCGAGGCACCAGGCCGGAGAGCACGGGGTACTGCTCCTCCAGCATCTGGGCAAAGGCGGCGCTGCTGCAACCGGCGATGTCGTTGAGTGCAAACGGCCGCGCGGGCCTGCCACTGCTGACCCAGCCGCCTCCGTTTGCCTCGCCCAGGTAGCGGCCGCCCATGGCAAAGGCGTCCAGCAGGCCGCCGCCGATGGCGCCCTGCTGGCTGGGTTGGGCCGGGAAGTTGTGGCGCACGCCGAGCTGGAAGTTGCACTCGAAGGGGATGAGGTCGGCATCCGGCCCGTCATTGCTGAAGAGGGCTGTGTTGAAGATGGCAAAGGGCCGCGCCCGCTCCACGCACAGAAAATTGCTGGGCTTGAGACCGGGGTTGTGCGCGAGGATGCCGTTCTGGCCTTGCAGATAGCGCTGGGTCCAGGTGAAGTAACGCGGGTCATGGCCGCTGGCATCGGGCTGCCACAGGCCGTAGGGCTTGAACACCTGCTCGCCGATCAGGCCCTGCCAGAGCTCGTCGTTGGCATAGCCATAGCGCTCCTTCAGCGTCAGGATGGCGTCGAGGTCGCGCCACAAGCCCAGCCGGGTCGGTACCTCGCCGAGGTTGTGGGGGGGCAGGTGGTCCAGCCGGTGGGGGCCGATCAGCAAGCTCAGCTGGCTGGGGTCCAGCACGGGCTGGCCGAGAAAATCATCGTCGCTGATGTGCTCGGGCAGGTAGGTGAACAGGCTGTTGGCCCAGCTGCCGCCCGAGACCGAGGAGATCACGAAGAGCTCATCGAGCTTGCCCAGCCAGCGCAGCGCCCGCAGCTGGCCCATGGCGCAACTCAGGGCCCGGCTGCCACCACCCGAGAGGCACAGCCCGACGGCGCCCGGTCCCGCTTGAGGCAGGCCTTCAAGCTCGTCACCGGGATGCTGTCTGTCCGCAGGATGGGGGATGGGCGCCGTGCCCAGCGTTTGCGAGCCACGCGCCAAGACGGTGATACCCGCCACCAAGCGATTGCTGTCCATGGTCTTCACTCCCTGTGCGGCAAGGGGGCGGTATGGGCTCTCTCCTTGCCTGACCGTGAACTTAGGCGGCGCGCCAGCGTTTGTCCATCTGACAGAACTTACAGCCAGACAGCCTGGGGTGAGTGCGTGTACGTGTGGCGCTGGCGGCCTGCTGCGATCTGCGTTGCCAGACCTGCTAGGCCAACCAGGCGTGCAGGGCTCAGACGATGCCAGTCGTGCTCAGCCCCTCCGCGGATGGCGCCGCGTCCACCAGGCTGACCGTGGTCCAGCCCGAGGCGTGCTGCAGGTCCAGCCTCAGGCCATGGCGCTCCGCCAGGCGGCGCACGATGGACAGGCCCAGGCCCAGGCCGGCGCTGCCTTCGCCCTTGAGGCCGGGCTGGCGGCCGGCCGCGTCGCTACCCAGCAAGGCCTCGGGCGGCGCGGCGCTGGCATTGGCAATGCTCAGTCGCCTCGCATCGGCGCTGATGCGGATCTGCGGTGTTTGCCGGTGGGCCAGGGCGTTGCCGAGCAGATTGGTCAGCAGCAGCTGGGTCAGGGCCGGTGGCCAGGGGCGGGTGAGGGTGGGCGGCACCTCCAGCTCCAGCTCAATGCCCTGCTGATCCAGCAAGGGGGCGTGGGCCAGCACCAGCTGCTCGATCTGGGGCAGCAGGGCCTGCGGCTCAGCAGGACCCAAGATCCGGCTCGGCCCCGGGCTGGATTCGCGGGACAGGGCCAGCAGCAACTCCACCGTTTGCTGCAGCTGCCAGAGCGCGGCGCGCATGGAGTTGAGCGTGGCGCTCTGCGAAGGCGGCAAGCCCTGGCCGGCCAGGCGCTCGCAGGCCAGGCTCAGCACGGTCAGCGGTGTGCGCAGCTCGTGGCTGGCATCGCGGCTGAAGGCCTGTTCGCGGGCGATGAACTCGCGCGTGCGCTGGTTCAGCTGTGCCAGATGGGCTGCCAGCAGGCCGACCTCATCGTCGCCATAACGCGCCGCCAGATCGGTGGGTAGCTGCTGTGGCTGGCTCTGCGCCACGGTCTGCGCCAACCGGGCCAGAGGCGCACTGGTGCGCCGCGCCAGCCACCAGCCCAGGCCCAGGGCCAGCAGGGCCAGGCCGCCGCCCCAGGCGCCCAGCCAGACCAGCAGCTGCCGGCGCATGGGCCGCACGATCAGCTGGCCGCTGACCTCGGCGACCAAGAGGGCGCCCTGCTCGGGCAAGGGCCAGAGGTGGTAGTGGCGGCCTTGCTCGCCGCTGAGCTCGCGGGACCGGGGCTCGCGCAGGCGCGCCCGCGCCAGGTCTTCGGGCAGGGCCTGGCCAGGCCGGTACAGGCGGATGAAGTCCTGCGCCGGCTCGCGCCAGCCCTGGCCGGCACGAAGACTGATGTCTTGGGCTAGGGCTTCCTGGCGCAGGGCGCTGTCGAAGAACTGGTCTTCGACGGTGTAGACAAAGGCCATGGCAAAGAGGCCGAACAGCGCGCTGACCAGCACGGTGTAGCCGGTGAAGGCCAGCATCAGGCGCTGCCGCAGGCGGGCGCGGTAGCCGCTGGTGTGGAGGCTCAGGCTCATGCGGGAAGGTCCAGGCGCAGGCCGACACTGTGAACGGTCTTGACCAGGCCCTGCGCCGGCCCCAGGGCCTGGCGCAGGGTGTAGAGGTGGCTGCGCAGGGCGTCGGATTCGGGCGGCTCGTCGGCCCAGAGGGTGTGCTGCAGCTCGCTGCGGCTGAGCGTGCGCGGGTGAGCCTCGGCCAGGGCCAGCAGCAGGCGGTAGGCCTGGCGGGGCAGGGTCGGCAAGACCTGACCCTCGATGCGCACTTCGGCGCTGCGCCGGTCGATCTGCAGCGGCCCGCGTTCCAGCAGCGGGCTGCGGCCCAGCTCGCCGCGCCGGGACAGGGCCTGGCAGCGCCAGAGCAGTTCCTCGCCGGCAAAAGGCTTGAGCAGGTAATCGTCGGCGCCGGCGGCGAAGCCCTGGCCCTTGTCGGCCAGGCTGTCGCGCGCGGTCAGCATCAGCACCGGGATGTGGCGATCGGCCTGCTCGCGCAGGCGCTGGCAGACCTGCAGCCCGTCGAGGCCGGGCAGGCCCAGGTCCAGCAGCAGCACATCGGGCGGCTGCTCCAGAGCCAGCTGCAGGCCCAGGCGGCCGTCGCTGGCTTCCTCGACGCGCCAGCCGGCCGCTTGCAGCAGCAAGGCGATCTGGGCGCGCAGCGGCGCGTGGTCTTCGACCACGAGGATGCGCAGAGGCTGGCTGGGCGTCGTCGTCATGGGGCCTTGCTGCTCGATCAGGGTTGGTGGTGAATGACGGTGGCCAGTGATTGCTTCGCTTCCTGGATGCTCAGGCCCAGACGCTCATGCTTGAAGTGCGGCTCGGCCAGGCGCATCAGCGAGAGCGCCTGTCGGCGCGTTGCATCATCGCCGGCATTCTTGAACTGGTAGACGCCCAGCATGGCGATCAGCTCCATTTTGTAGGCCTTGGCATCGGCGGCCAGCTGCGCCTGCACAGCGGCCTGCTCGCCCTCCAGCCAGCGCTGGGCCAGGCTCATGGTGGCTTCGTCGCGGAAGGGCAGGCGAGCCTTGGGCTCCTGGCCCAGGGCGCGCAGAACGGCCTCGGTCATGGCGGTGGTGGAGAAGGGGTTCTGGCCGGTGATCAGGCGGCCGTCCACCACCACCTTGGGCATCATCAGCGAGGCTTCGTCCCATCGCGCGCCCTGGGCCTTGAGCTTGTCTTCCAGCAGCCAGGGGAACTGTGCCGCCCACTTCTTGCCGAAGGCGGCTTCTTCCTCATTGCTGAAACCGGTCAGGCGGCGGCCCGCGATCAGGGGCTGGCCATCGGCGCGCCGCACTTCGGCCAGGGCGGCCGGGCCGTGGCAGACGGCGGCGATGACACCGCCCTGGGCATCCATCTCGCGCAGCAGCGTCTGCAGGCCGGGGTCTTTGGGCAGGTCAAACATGGCGCCCTTGCCACCCATGACCATCACGGCGCGGTAGTCGCTGGCCCTCAGTTCGGCCGTGCTGCGGGTGTGCTTCAAGGCGGCCAGGGCTTGCGGGTCGGCGGCCAGGCGGCTGTTGTAGTCGTCGTTCGGGTCGTAGCGGTCGGCCTCGACGGCGCCGCCCTTGGGGCTGGCGACCTCGACGCTGAGGCCGTTGGCACGCAGCAGCAGCCAGGCCTGGGCGAACTCGTCCATTTCGAAGCCGGGCCGGGTCTTGCCTTGGTCGCGGCCTTCACCGCTGACGACGATCAGGATTTTGCTGCTTGCGGGCGTGGCCAGGGCCGGGCTCCAGCTGGCGGCCGCCAGCAGGGTTGTGAAGGCGGTGAGTGCCGTGCTGAGACGGCGCAGGAAACGGGGCGTTTTCATTCGGGGATCTCCAGAGCTTCAGGGTGAACCCAGTCTAGAAATCCCCGTGTGAAGCCGATGTCAAGCCATGCCCTGATGCCTCAGCAAGGCATCGATCTGCGGCTCGCGGCCGCGGAAGGCCTTGAAGCTGTCCATGGCCGGCCGTGAACCGCCGACTTCCAGGATGTTCTGCAGATAGCGGCGGCCGGTGTCGGCGTTGAACACGCCTTCCACCTCGAAGGCGCTCCAGGCATCGGCGCTGAGCAGTTCCGCCCATTTGTAGCTGTAGTAGCCGGCCGAATAGCCGCCCGCAAAGATGTGCGAGAAGCTGTGCTGGCTGCGGTTGAAGTCAGGCGACTTCATCACCGCCACTTCGCTGCGCACCTCGTTGAGCACGGCCTGGATCTGCGCCGCGCTGCCGGTCTCGGCATGCAGGCGCATGTCGAACAGGGCGAACTCGATCTGGCGCAGGGTCTGCATGCCGCTCTGGAAGTTCTTGGCCGCCAGCATCTTGTCGAAGAGCTCGCGCGGCAGGGGCTCGCCGCTGTCCACATGGGCGGTCAGCTGCTGCAGCACCTCCCATTCCCAGCAGAAGTTTTCCATGAACTGACTGGGCAGCTCGACGGCATCCCACTCGACACCGGAGATGCCGGAGACGCCCAGCTCATCCACCTGGGTCAGCAGGTGGTGCAGGCCGTGGCCGAACTCGTGGAACAGGGTGGTGACGTCGTCATGCGTCAGCAAGGCCGGCTTGTCACCGACGGGCTGGGTGAAGTTGCAGACCAGCTGCGCTACCGGTGTTTGCTGCGTGCCCTCGGGTCGGGCCCAGCGGCTGCGCACCTCGTCCATCCAGGCGCCGGGGCGCTTGCCTGGGCGGGCGTAGAGGTCGAGATAGAACTGGCCGACGAGAGCGCCATTGCGCTCCAAACGGTAGAACTTGACGGACTCGTGCCAGACCTCGGCGGCCTGCTCATGGATCGTCACCTGGAACAGGCGCTCGATGATGCTGAACAGGCCGGCCAGCACGCGTGGCACCGGGAAGTACTGGCGCACCGCTTCGTCGCTGAAGGCGTAGCGGGCTTCCTTGAGCTTCTCGGAGGCGTAGGCCGTGTCCCAGGCCTGCAGCTCGGCCAGGCCCAGCTCGCGGGCCGCGAACTCGCGCAGCTCGGCCAGGTCTTTCTCGGCAAAGGGGCGGGCGCGGCGGGCCAGGTCACGCAGGAAATCGAGCACCTGCTGCGGCGAATCGGCCATCTTGGCGGCCAGCGAAGCCTCCGCGAAATTGGCAAAACCCAGCAGCGCGGCTTCTTCCTGGCGCAGCTGCAGCAGCTCCTGCATCACGGCGCTGTTGTCCTGCTCGGGCTTGTCGCCCAGCTCGCTGGCGCGCGTGACGTAGGCGGTGTAGAGCCGTTGGCGCAGGCCGCGGTGGCTGCCGTACTGCATGACAGGTAGGTAACTGGGGAAATGCAGGGTGAGCTTGAAACCTTCCTTGCCTTCGGCCTCGGCGGCGGCCCGGGCGGCTTGCACAGCGTCGGCCGGCACGCCGCCCATCTCGTCGGCGCTGGCGTAGTAGGCATAGCCGTCGGTGGCGTCCAGCACATGCTCGGAGAAGGTCTGAGCCAGCTCGGCGCTGCGTTCCTGGATGGCGGCGAAGCGGGTCTTGGCCTCGCCCTGCAGCTCGGCGCCGGAGAGCACGAAGTCACGCAGCCAGAGCTTGAGCGCTTGCTGGCGCGCCGGCTTCAGCGTGGCCGCGGCCGGGCTGGCGGCAATGGCCTTGTACTTGGCGTAGAGGCGTTCATCCGATCCTTGGCGGGTGAAGAACTCGGTGACGGCCGGCAGGGCGGCGTTGTAGGCTTCGCGCAGCTCGGGCGTGTTGGCCACGGCATTGAGGTGGCCGACGGCGCCCCAGGCGGCGCCCAGGCGCTCGGTGGCCACGCCGAGGCTGGCGGACAAGGCCTCGTAGTCGGCCGGTGTGGCCTCCGAGGTGGCCAGGGCCAGGGCGGCATCGGCCTCTTTCAGCAGCTGTTCGACCGCCGGGGCGATGTGCTCGGGGCGGATGCTGGCAAAGGCCGGCAGGGCGGCGGTGGACAGGAGCGGATTGCTCATACGGCGCCTGCGGCTTGGGCGGCAGCGGCGGCGCGCTCGGCCGACTCGAGGGTGTTGACCAGCAGCATGGTGATGGTCATGGGGCCGACGCCACCGGGCACCGGGGTGATCCAGCCGGCCACGTCCTTGACGCTCGCGAAATCAACGTCGCCGCAGAGCTTGCCTTCGTCGTTGCGGTTCATGCCCACATCGATGACGACGGCGCCGGGCTTGACCATGTCGGCTGTCAGCACATCGCGTTTGCCCACGGCGGCCACGACGATGTCGGCCTGGCGGGTGTGCTGGGCCAGGTCGGCGGTGCCGCTGTGGCAGACCGTCACGGTGGCATTGGCCTGAAGCAGCATCATGGCCATGGGCTTGCCGACGATGTTGGAGCGGCCGATCACCACGGCATGCTTGCCGCGCAGGTCCTTCATGCCGATGCTCTCCAGCATCTTCATGCAGCCGTAGGGCGTGCAGGCCTTGAAGCCGGTCTCGCCCACCATCAGCGCACCGGCGCTCTCGATCGCGAAGCCGTCCACGTCCTTGGCGGGCGAGATGGCCTCGATGACCTTGTGGTCGTCGATGTGCCTGGGCAGGGGCAGCTGCACCAGGATGCCGTGGATGGCGGGGTCCTTGTTCAGGGCCTCGACGCGGGCCAGCAGTTCGGCCTCGCTCATGCTTGCGTCGTACTTTTCCAGCACCGAGTGCAGGCCGGCGTCGGCGCAGGCCTTGACCTTGTTGCGCACATAGACCTGGGAGGCCGGGTTGTCGCCCACCAGCACCACCGCCAGGCCCGGCTTCAAGCCCTGGGCCGTCAGCGCCGCGGCGCGTTGCGCCACCTCGGCGCGGACTTGTTGGGACAGGGCGTTGCCGTCGATCAGTTGGGCGGTCATGTTTGTGCTTCCAGAAATGCAACGAGGCCGCATTCAGCGGCCTCGTCAGGGTGAGTCGATATCAGGCCTTGGCCGGTGCGCCCAGGGCGATCTTGAGCAGATCGGCCACGGTGTTGGCGTTCAGCTTTTCCATGATGTTGGCGCGGTGCGCTTCCACCGTCTTGATGCTGATGCCCAGGTCATCGGCGATCTGCTTGTTCAGGCGGCCGGCGACGATGCGCTCCAGCACTTGCGATTCACGCGTGGTCAGGCGCGAGAGCAGGGCGTCGCGGCTGGCGGCTTCCTGGTGGGTGGAGAAGGCGTTGCGGGCTTGGTCCAGCATGCGCTCGACCAGGGCGACCAGCTCGTCTTCCTTGAAGGGCTTTTCGATGAAGTCCATCGCGCCCTTCTTCATGGTCTGCACCGCCATCGGCACATCGCCGTGGCCGGTGATGAAGACCACGGGCAGGGGGCTATGGCGCTCGATCAGGCGATCTTGCAGCTCCAGGCCGCTCATGCCTTCCATGCGGATGTCAGCGATCAGACAAGCGACTTCGCGCGGGTCGTAGCGGCTGAGGAAGGACTCGGCGGAGTCGAAGCACTTGACCCGGTAGTCCTTGCCTTCGAGCAGCCATTGCAGCGAGTCGCGTACGGCCTCGTCATCATCGACGACGTAGACATTGCCCTTCTTCGGAATCAGACTCATGGTGTCGCTTGTTTGTTGTTCACTGCGGACCCCTCGGGGGATCCTGTCGTCGGTCCGAGCGATCCTGTGGGTACAGGCGGGTCCACTCGGGAGATGTCTACCGGGATGCTGAAGGCGAACCTGCAGCCCACAACAGCCTCCCCATTGTATAAGTTCTCAGCACGAATCCGGCCCTGGTGGGACTCCACGATAGACCGGCATAACCCTAGGCCGATGCCCAATCCGTCGGCCTTGGTGGAGAAGAAAGCCTCGTACATCCGGGAGATCACCTCCTCGGGCATGCCTGGGCCCATGTCGGTGACGCTGAAATCGATATGGCCCCCGAGTTCGGGGGTGTGCTTGGGCACCACGCGCAGTTCGATGTGGCGGCGCGACACCGGCAGGTTGGCGTTGTCGATGGCCTCGGCGGCGTTCTTGAGCAGGTTCATCAGCACCTGCTCGATCAGGATGGGGTCCACCATCAGGGTCGGCAGGCGCTGCGCGATGTAGGTGTGGATGGCCACGTTGCGGCGGCGCAGCTCGATGCCGGCCAACTCGACCGCGTCCTCGACGATGTCAAAGGCCTGGGCCGGCTCGCGCTTGGGCTCGCTGCGTTTCACGAAGTTGCGGATGCGGTGGATGATCTGCCCGGCGCGCTGCGCCTGCTTGGCGGTCTTTTCCAGCGCGGCCAGCAGGTCTTCTTTCTGGATGCTGTCGTTGCGCACCCGCGAGACCATGCCGTTGCAGTAGTTGGTGATGGCCGTCAGCGGCTGGTTCAGCTCATGGGCCACGCTGGAGGCCATCTCGCCCATGGTCATCAGGCGGCTGGTCATCTGCGCCTTTTCGGCCTGGCTGGCGGCCTGGGCTTCGGCATGGCGGCGGGTGGTGATGTCGGTGGCGATCAGCATCTGGGCAAGGCGGCCGTCGGTCCACTGCAGATAGCGCGAGCGCACGTCGAACCACATTTCCAGCGACTCGACGAAGACCTCGCGCGGGTCCGAACCCATCTCGGTCAGGGCCTGGGCGGGCAGGCCGCTGTAGTCGTCCACCTCTTCGTCGGCATCGGGCCCGCTGCTGCGGCCGAGCTGGCTGCCCGAGAGCAGGGCATGGCCGGCCGGGTCGGCGCCGAACCAGAGCCGGTAGCTGCGGTTGGCGAACAAGAGCTCGCCTTGCTGCACCGAGAGCACCGACACGGCGGCGTCCAGCCCCTCCAGCACGGTGGTGAAGCGCTCGTGCGAGGCGGAGAGCTGGTCGCGCACGCGCTTGGCCTCGGTGATGTTGGTCATCGAGGTCATCCAGCCGGTTTGCTTGCCCTTGCTGTCCACCAGGGGCGAGATGTAGACGCGGCCGTCGAAGGTGGTGCCGTCCTTGCGCAGGATCTTCACTTCCACGCCGCCGGCCGGGCTGCGACCCTGCAGCTCCTGCTGCAGCAGGCGGGCGTTTTCTTCCAGGCGGTCGGGCGGCCAGAAGGGGAAGGGTGGCTTGCGGCCGATCATTTCCGCTTCCGAGAAGCCGGTCATGGCGCAGAAGGCCGGGTTGACGTAGGAGATGCGCGACTCCATGTCCATGGCCCGCATGCCGGTCAGCATGGAGTTCTCCATGGCGCGGCGGAAATTGGTTTCGCTGGACAGGGCGTTCTGGATCTGCAGGCGCCGGCGCATGTGCTTCCAGGTGCCCAGCAGCATCCAGACGGTCAGCACCGAGAGCGCCACCACCATCCAGAACAAGGTGTTGCTGATCAGGCCGATGGAGGTGCGGTAGCCCTCGCCGCGCAGCACCAGGCCGTTCATGGCCGGGGCCAGGGGCACTTCGTGCTGGATCAGGGCGCGCTTGGGGCGCTTGCCCGGCATCTGCGTGACGGTGCTGGCCACCACCTGTTCGCCAGCGTCGAGGATGGCCACCACATGGCGTGTCGCCACTTCGCTGGGCACGTAGTAGCGCAGCAGGGCTTCGATCGAGTACTCGGCGATCACCACGCCGGCAAAGCCCGTGCGGTCGATTAGGGGCACATGGATCTGGAACACCCGGGTGCCGATGTTGTCGGCAAAAGGCGGCGAGTAGCTGGGCTGGCGGCGCTCGCGCGCGGCCTGGAAGGCCAGCTCGGCCGGGTTGCTCTGGTTGGCCAGGGGCATGGAGGGGTCGTTGCCCTCGGCCGTCATCAGCGACTCGTCCTGGAAGCCGGCGCCGCTGACGCTGGCGCGCGCCTCGCGGTGCTTGCTCAGCCAGGTGATGTGGGTGATCTCGGGCCGGTCGCGGGCAAAGGCCTTGGCCTGGGCGCTGAACTCCTGCGTGTCCACCGCGCGGGTGACGATCTCGCGGGCGATGCGCAGCAGCTGTTCCTGGTTGTCATTCAGGCGCACGCGTATCTGCTGCTGGGCGATCTCGCTGTCGCGCTTGACGGCCTCGGACTCGCGCTCGATTTCCTCGTTCCGCAGGTACCAGAAGGCCAGGATGATGGCGGTCAGGAAGAGCAGGACCGAGATCAGCGGGCCCAGGGTGGCGAAGCGGTCCTGCCGCGAGGGCGACTGGCTGAGCCACCAGCGCACCAGCACCCGGCGCAGCGGTTGAACCATCTGGCGCGCGGCGCCTTGGAGATCGGTAAGAAAAGACATAGCGGGCGATTATCCGGGTGCGGACAAGCGCCTGAGTTTGACAACTTCATGTAACTTATTTCGCAATACGAAATGCTTTCGCACCATTTGAGAGTGGCGAAATCTTGTGCGACACTCGCCGCAAACGCACACGACGTTCAAGCCGTTGCCATGTCCGGAATTCACGCCGGGCAAGGTTTTTTAGCCTGAGGATGCGCGGGTGTCGCCAGCCAGTGGCCGGCCGCCGCCATCCCCAAGAGTCAAATCTTCGGAGACAAGCCATGTCCGCGCAGCCCCAGTCCCTTCCAGGCGCCGCCGCCACTGACACCGACACGCAGGAAACCAAGGAATGGCTGGACGCGCTGTCCGCCGTCATCGGTGAAGAAGGCGGTGAACGTGCGCATTTCCTGCTCAACACCCTGATCGAGCATGCGCGCCAGTCTGGCATCGACGTGCCGTTCTCGGCCACCACGGCCTACGTGAACACCATCCCGGCCGATCAGGAAGCGCGCTGCCCCGGCAATATCGAGATCGAAAAGCGCCTGCGCGCCTATATGCGCTGGAACGCCATGGCCATGGTCGTGCGCGCCAACCGCCTGAACCCGGCGGACGGCGGTGATCTGGGCGGCCATATCGGCTCGTTTGCTTCGCTGGCCTCCATGCTGGGCGCCGGCTTCAATCACTTCTGGCATGCCGAGAGTGAAAATCACGGCGGCGATCTGCTCTACATCCAGGGCCACAGCGCCCCCGGCATCTACGCCCGCGCCTTTCTGGAAGGCCGCCTGAACGAGGCGCAGCTGGACAACTTCCGCCAGGAAGTGGACGGCAAGGGCCTGTCCAGCTACCCGCACCCGAAGCTGATGCCCGAGTTCTGGCAGTTCCCGACCGTCTCGATGGGTCTGGGTCCCTTGATGGCCATCTACCAGGCGCGTTTCCTGAAGTACCTGCATGCCCGCGGCATCGCCAACACCGAGAACCGCAAGGTCTGGGCCTTCATGGGCGACGGTGAGATGGACGAGCCGGAATCGCTGGGCGCCATCGGCCTGGCCGCGCGCGAAGGCCTGGACAACCTGGTCTTCGTCATCAACTGCAATCTGCAGCGCCTGGACGGCCCGGTGCGCGGCAACGGCAAGATCATCCAGGAACTCGAAGGCGAGTTCCGCGGCAGCGGCTGGAACGTCATCAAGCTGATCTGGGGCAAGGGCTGGGACGAGCTGCTGGCGCGCGACAAGAGCGGCAAGCTCAAGCAGCTGATGATGGAAACCGTGGACGGCGACTACCAGGCCATGAAGGCCAATGACGGCGCCTACGTCCGCAAGCACTTCTTCGGCAAGTACCCCGAGACCGCCAAGCTCGTGGAGCACATGAGCGACGAAGAGATCTTCGAGCTGCGCCGCGGTGGCCACCAGCCCGAGAAGGTCTTCGCCGCCTTCCACAAGGCCCACCACAACACCACGGGCCAACCGACCCTGCTGCTGGTCAAGACCGTCAAGGGCTATGGCATGGGCAAGGCCGGTGAAGGCAAGAACACCGTCCACCAGACCAAGAAGCTCAGCGACGAGGACATCAAGTACATCCGCGACCGCTTCGGCATCCCCATCCCCGACAGCGAGCTGCCCAAGCTGCCCTACTACAAGCCGGCCGACGACACGCCCGAAATGCGCTATCTGCACGAGCGCCGCAAGGCCTTGGGTGGTTACCTGCCGCAGCGCCGTGTCAAGGCCGAGGAGACCTTCAGCGTGCCCGCGCTGGATGTCTTCAAGGCCGTGCTCGAGCCCACCGCCGAAGGCCGTGAGATCTCGACCACGCAAGCCTATGTGCGCTTCCTGACCCAGCTGCTGCGCGACAAGGATCTGGGCCCGCGTGTGGTGCCCATCCTGGTCGACGAGGCGCGCACCTTCGGCATGGAAGGCCTGTTCCGCCAGATCGGCATCTACAACCCCAAGGGTCAGAACTACACCCCGGTCGACAAGGACCAGGTGATGTACTACCGCGAGGCCAAGGACGGCCAGATCCTGCAGGAAGGCATCAACGAAGCCGGCGGCATGGCCAGCTGGATCGCGGCGGCCACGAGCTACTCGACGAACAACCGGGTCATGATCCCGTTCTACGTCTACTACTCGATGTTCGGCTTCCAGCGCATCGGTGACCTGGCCTGGGCGGCCGGTGATATGCAAGCGCGCGGCTTCCTGCTGGGCGGCACCTCGGGCCGCACCACGCTGAACGGCGAAGGCCTGCAGCATGAAGACGGTCACAGCCACATCCTGGCCGGCACCATCCCCAACTGCGTCAGCTACGACCCGACCTTCGCGCACGAAGTGGCGGTGATCATGCAGCATGGCCTCAAGCGCATGGTCGAAGACCAGGAGAACGTGTTCTTCTACCTGACCCTGCTGAACGAAAACTACGCCATGCCGGGCCTCAAGGTCGGCACCGAGGCGCAGATCCTCAAGGGCATGTACCTGCTGGAAGAAGCCCAGGCCGGCACCGCCCTGACGGTCAATCTGCTCGGCTCCGGCAGCATCCTGCGCGAAAGCCAGGCGGCCAAGGTCTTGCTGGAACAGGAGTGGGGCGTGGGTGCCCATGTCTGGAGCTGCCCGAGCTTTAACGAGCTGGCCCGCGACGGCCAGAACGCCGAGCGCTGGAACCTGCTGCACCCGACCGAGCTGTCCTGCGTGCCTTTCGTGACCCAGCAGCTGAGCCGCACCAGCGGCCCGGTCGTGGCCTCGACCGACTATATGAAGAACTACGCGGAACAGATCCGTGCCTTCATCCCGGCCGGCCGCAGCTTCAAGGTGCTGGGTACCGATGGTTTCGGCCGTTCGGACTTCCGCTCCAAGCTGCGTGAGCACTTCGAAATCAACCGCCACTACATCGTCGTCGCCGCGCTCAAGAGCCTGGCCGATGAAGGCAAGATCCCGGCCGCCAAGGTGGCCGAGGCGATTGCCAAGTACGGCCTCAACGTCAACAAGATCAACCCCCTGTACGCTTGATCGCACTCGCGGAGACAGACATGGCATTGGTAGAAGTGAAAGTTCCCGACATCGGGGACGTCAAGGACGTGGCGGTGATCGAGCTGCTGGTCAAGGTGGGCGACACGGTGGCCGTGGAGCAAAGCCTCATCACTGTGGAGAGCGACAAGGCCTCGATGGAGATCCCCAGCACCCACGCCGGTGTGGTGCGCGAGATCAAGGTGGCCCTGGGCGACAAGGTCAATGAAGGCAGCGTCGTGCTGCTGGTCGAGGCGGCGGGTTCGGCGGCAGTGGCTGCGCCGGCTGCTGCGCCCGTGGCAGCGCCGGCTCCGGTGGCCGCAGCGCCTGTTGCCGCGCCGGTTGCTGCTCCAGTCGCCGCCCCGGCGGCGGCCAGCCTGGTCGAGGTTTTTGTGCCCGACATCGGCGATTTCGAGTCGGTGGCGGTGATCGAGGTCTTCGTCAAGGCCGGTGACAGCATCAAGGTCGAGCAAAGCCTGATCACGGTCGAGAGCGACAAGGCCTCGATGGAGATCCCGTCCTCGCACGTCGGCGTGATCAAGGAGCTCAAGGTCAAGCTTGGCGACAAGGTGGCCAAGGGCTCGCTGCTGGCGCTGGTGGAAGTGCAGGGCGCTGCGGCTGCTCCTGCTGCGGCGCCGGTGGCGGCTGCTCCCGTCGCTGCGGCACCCGTGGCCGCGCCGGCCGCTGCTGCAGTGGTCCTTGCTCCTGTTGCCGCGCCGGTCGCCGCTGCAGTCCCCGCCCACGATCCGACTGCCCTCAAGGGCAAGCTGCCGCACGCCTCGCCCAGCATCCGCCGCATGGCGCGTGAGCTGGGTGTGCCGCTGGACGAGGTCAAGGGCACAGGCCCGAACGGCCGCATCCAGGAGCAGGACCTGCAGGCCTTCGTCAAGGCCGTGATGGCCGGCGCACTGCAGACCGCGGCGCAAAAGGCGGTGGCACCTGCCGCTGCCCCGGCTGCGGCCGGCGGCGTGGGCCTGGCGGGCCTGCTGCCCTGGCCCAAGGTGGACTTCGAGAAGTTCGGCGCCATCGAGCGCAAGGACCTCAGCCGCATCAAGAAGATCAGCGGCGCCAATCTGCACCGCAACTGGGTGGTCATCCCACATGTGACCAACCACGACGATGCCGACATCACCGAGCTCGAAGCCTTCCGTGTTCAGACGAACAAGGAGAACGAGAAATCCGGCATCAAGGTCACCATGCTGGCCTTCATGATCAAGGCGGCCGTGGCGGCGCTGAAGAAGTTCCCCGAGTTCAATGCCTCGCTGGAAGGCGAGGGCGATGCGCAGAAGCTGGTGCTGAAGAAGTACTTCCACATCGGCTTTGCGGCGGACACGCCCAACGGCCTGGTGGTGCCGGTGATCAAGGATGCCGACAAGAAGGGCATCTTCGAGATCAGCGCCGAGATGGGCGAGCTGGCCAAGAAGGCGCGCGACGGCAAGCTGGGCCCGGCCGATATGAGCGGCGGCTGCTTCACCATCTCGTCCCTGGGCGGCATCGGTGGCCGTTACTTCACCCCCATCATCAATGCGCCGGAAGTGGCCATCATGGGCGTGTGCAAGAGCCAGATCGAGCCCAAGTGGGACGGCAAGGCCTTCCAGCCGCGCCTGATGCTGCCGCTGAGCTTGAGCTGGGACCACCGCGTCATCGACGGCGCGGCCGCGGCGCGCTTCAATGTGTACTTCGCTTCGCTGCTGGCCGATTTCCGCCGCATCGTGTTGTGACCCACCCCCGAAGCGCTTCGCGCCTCCCCCTTAAGGGGGCGAACCCAGCGGCCCGGCAAAGCCGGTTCCGCGGGTTCCGCTGGATCAAACCGGCAGGGCGCTTCGGCGCTTTGAGCTGAAAACATAGGATTCATGTCATGGCATTGGTTCAAGTACAAGTTCCCGACATCGGCGACTTCAAGGATGTGGCCGTCATCGAGCTGCTGGTCAAGGTGGGCGACACAGTCAAGGTCGAGCAAAGCTTGGTGACCGTGGAGTCCGACAAGGCTTCGATGGAGATCCCCTCCTCGCATGCCGGCGTGGTCAAGGAAGTGAACGTCGCGTTGGGTGACAAGATCAACCAGGGCACGCTCTTGCTGGTGCTGGAGTCGGAAGCCGCGGCTTCGTCGGCGCCCGCACCGGTCGCGGCTGCACCCGCAGCGCCTGTGGCGGCCCCCGTGGCCGCACCCGCTCCCGCCTTCGTCCCCGCCGCCGGCAGCTACAGCGGCCCGGTCGATCTGGAAGCCGATGTCTTGGTGCTGGGCGCCGGCCCCGGCGGTTACTCAGCCGCCTTCCGCGCGGCCGATCTCGGCCTGAAGGTCGTGCTGGTGGAGCGTTATGCCACCCTGGGCGGCGTCTGTCTCAATGTGGGCTGCATCCCCTCCAAGGCCTTGCTCCATGTGGCGGCCGTGATGGATGAGGTCTCGCACCTCGGCGATCTGGGCGTGGAGTTTGGCGCGCCGACCGTCAACATCGACAAGCTGCGCGGCCACAAGGAAAAAGTGATCGGCAAGCTGACCGGCGGCCTGGCCCAGATGGCCAAGATGCGCAAGGTCACCACCGTGCGCGGCTATGGCAACTTCATCGATGCCTTCCATGTGGAAGTCGAAGAAACCGCCGGCGAGGCCCAGGCCAAGACCGGCGCCAAGAAGGTGGTTCGTTTCAAGCAGGCCATCATCGCGGCCGGCTCGCAGGCGGTGCGCCTGCCCTTCCTGCCGCAAGATCCGCGCATCGTCGATTCGACCGGCGCGCTGGAACTCAAGGGCACGCCCAAGAAGATGCTGATCATCGGCGGCGGCATCATCGGCCTGGAAATGGGCACGGTCTACTCGACCCTGGGCGCGCGCCTCGATGTGGTCGAGATGATGGACGGCCTGATGCAAGGCGCCGACCGCGACCTGGTCAAGGTCTGGCAGAAGATGAATGCCAAGCGCTTTGACAACATCATGTTGAAGACCAAGACCGTCGGTGCCGAGGCCACGCCCGAGGGCATCAAGGTGCAGTTTGAGGGCCTGGATGGTGTCAAGAGCGAAGGCGTCTACGACTTCGTGCTGCAAGCCGTGGGCCGCACGCCCAATGGCAAGAAGATCGCCGCTGAGAAGGCCGGCGTGGCCGTGACCGACCGCGGCTTCATCAATGTCGATGTGCAGATGCGCACCAATGTGCCTCACATCTTCGCCATCGGCGATGTGGTCGGCCAGCCCATGCTGGCGCACAAGGCGGTGCACGAGGCCCATGTGGCGGCCGAAGTGGCGGCCGGTGCCATCCTCGGCGACGCGCACCTGAGCAAGAGCCAGTTCGACGCCCGCGTGATTCCGAGCGTGGCCTACACCGACCCGGAAGTAGCCTGGGTGGGTCTCACCGAAGACCAGGCCAAGGCCCAAGGCATCAAGGTCAAGAAGGGCCTGTTCCCCTGGACCGCTTCGGGCCGCGCGATCGCCAACGGCCGCGACGAAGGTTTTACAAAGCTGCTCTTCGATGAGGAAACCCACCGCATCGTCGGCGGCGGCATCGTCGGCACCCACGCCGGCGACATGATCGGCGAGATCGCCCTGGCCATCGAGATGGGCGCCGACGCCGTCGACATCGGCAAGACGATTCACCCGCACCCGACGCTGGGCGAAAGCATCGGCATGGCGGCGGAAGTGGCGCATGGCTCGTGCACGGATTTGCCACCGGCGCGGAAGTAGTCTGCGGCTGCGCTGAACTGCAAATCAAGGCCCCGGACGGGAAACTGTCCGGGGCTTTTTGCTCTTTGCGCCGGGCTGTCATGCCTGCGCAGGCGTCCAGACAGCCCGTGCGCGCTTGGGATGAAACCCTGGGGACGGCGCCAGATGGCGGCACCAGAGGCCGGTACCCGAGACCTGCACCAGGCAGGCGCAAGACCGCTGCTCTTGCGCTTGGACTTGCGGCTCGATGCGGTCAGTGTCTGAAGCGCCGCCGTTCACCCGACGAGTAGAAACGAGAAGAAACTTGCCAGTTGATGTCGAAATCTGCAGCGTCGGCGGCGTCTTAGGTTTGGGGGCTGGGGCCTTGCTGCGACTCACCGCTTTGGGTGGCATGCTTCTCGGTCGGCAAGGCTTGTGACGCACTGTCAGCCCTCAGCCCTCAGTCCTGTCGTTTCTAGAATCATTTGGAGAGTTCACCATGCAATACATGTTCTTGCTCTACAGCACGCCCGAAGCTGAGCCCGTCTACGGCACGCCCGAGTTCCAGGCCATGATGGCCGACTTCGCCGCCTTCAGCGCAAAGGCCCAGGCCGATGGCGTTCTGCGCGGCGGCGAAGGCCTGCAAGGCATTGAAACCGCCACCTCCATCAAGCTGCGTGGTGGCAAGGTCGAAACCATGGACGGCCCTTTTGCCGAAACCCGCGAACACCTGGGCGGTTACTACGTGCTCGATGTGCCCGATCTCGACACCGCCCTGCGCTACGCGGCGCAGATGCCGGTGGCCGCATTCGGCACCGTCGAGGTGCGGCCCTTGCTGAACTACGACCCGGCCGACGCCTGATCGCTGGCTCGCGAATGAGCGCCCCCGCCCAGGCCATCGCGCTTGTCCAGGCGCTGGAGACCGTGCTGCGCCGCGACCGGGGGCGGCTGATGGCCGCGTTGACGTACCGGCTCGGTTCCTTCCACCGCGCGGAAGATGCGCTGCAAGAAGCCTGCGTGT
Organism: Roseateles sp. GW835-FHT13E02; assembly: GCF_058794035.1. Classification (NCBI taxonomy): domain Bacteria; kingdom Pseudomonadati; phylum Pseudomonadota; class Betaproteobacteria; order Burkholderiales; family Sphaerotilaceae; genus Roseateles; species Roseateles sp. GW835-FHT13E02. The sequence goes on along the minus strand of NZ_JBXAGJ010000019.1, from coordinate 81,567 downwards.
CCGCGCTGAGCCACTGGGCGCGCGATGGCCTGCCCCAGTCGCCCCAGGGCTGGCTGATCCAGGTGGCCTATCGCAAGGCGCTCGACCAGTTGCGCGCCGAGGGCCGCGACGGCGAGCGCGAGGCGGCGGTCCAGTTGATCAATGACTTGCTCGGGCCAGACGAGCCTGAGCCCATTCCTGACGAGCGCCTGCGCCTGGTCTTCACCTGCTGCCACCCGGCGCTGGAGCTCAAGTCGCGGGTGGCGCTGACGCTGCGGACCGTGTGCGGCCTCTCCACGGGCGAAATCGCCCGCTTGTTCCTTGATCAGGAGGCCCGGGCCAAGGCCAAGATCGCCCGCGCGGGCATCGCCTACGCCGTGCCCCCGCCCGAACAGTGGGACGAGCGGCTGCAGGCTGTTCTCACCACCGTCTACCTGATCTTCACCACGGGCTACACCGCCGCGCCCGACGAGGCGCGGGATCTGTGCGCCGAGGCGCTGTTTCTGGCCCGCCTGCTCGATGCGCTGTGCCCTGAGCAGCCCGAGATCGAAGGTGCGCTCGCCCTGATGCTGCTGACCGAAGCGCGCCGGGCGGCGCGGGTCAACGCCCGCGGCGAAACCGTGCCGCCTGCGGAACAGGACCGTCGGCTGTGGCGACGCGAGCTCGAGGCCGAAGGTCGGCACAGGCTGGAGACGGCCTTGCGCCGCAAACGGGCGGGGCCGTTCCAGATCAAGGCGGCGATCAGTGCCTGCCAGATGGCCGAACACGCGCCGGACTGGCCTCAGATTTTTCAGCTGTACACGGCCTTGCTGCCTTTGGAGCCGACACCGGTGGTGCGCGTCAATCACGCCGTCGCGATGGCCGAGAACGGGCTGCTGGGCGCCGCGGTGGCCACACTGAACGAACTGCAGGAGCCCCTGGCAGACTTCCAGCCCTTTCATGCCGCGCGCGCCGCCGTGCTCGTCATGGCGGGCCAGTCCGACGCAGCCCGGCGGGCGTACGACCGGGCCATCGAACTGGCGACCCTCGACAGCGACCGGCGCTTTCTGGCGGCAAGGGCGGCTCGGCTGTGAGCCGGCCGAGCCAGGCCGCTGCTTCAGCCGGCATGCCTCAGCTGGCATGCTTCCCCCGGCATGCCTCGGCCGAGCGACGGCCAGGCTCAGCTGGCCTTGCCCGCCGCTGCGGCCAGACGCTTGCGTTTGGCCGCGCTCATCAACAGGGGATGGTTCAGGCGGTCGGCATCGACGGTGGCATTGATGACCGGCATCTGTGGCGACAGACCCTTGCGCTGCGCCAGCGGCAGCTCAGTGGCGGCGCGGTCTTCCACGGCAAAGAAGCCGCCTTCCGGCACGGTCATGCCCCACACATTGCTCTCGGTCACCTCGGTGAACTGGTAGTTGCCCAGGTAAGTGGCTTGCCCCGACTTGACCGTGAAGCGGATGGCCAGGGCCTTCTGGGGTGTGAATGCGTTGTTGGCCCAAACCAGGCTGAAGCCGCTGAGCACATAGTCGCCCGGCGGCATGGCCCGCACCAGCACCACGCCGCGCTCGGCCCGGTCGTCGAATTGAAAGTCGGGCTTGTCGGCGCCCATCATGCTGCGGTGTTGGTAGCTCAGCGATGGGAAAGCGGCCGGCGCACCGACGCGCTGCACGATCAGACGGATGCTCTCCATCTTGGTTTCGCCCAACATCCCCAGGCCCACCACCACCGTGCCGGCGTCGGCACCCTGATACTCCGCCGGCGCCGTGGCGCAGCCCGACAGCAGCGCCCCCAAGCCAGCCAGGCCGGCGACAAAATTTCTGCGCAACATGGTTTCTCCTCCATTGTTTTGAAAGCGCGCGATTGTAGGAAGCCTGGGACGCTGGTGAAGTCAGGGTCTTCCGCGTTCGCAGAGAGGCTCAGAGATCGTGGGGCACGCGGTCAGGGTCTGCGCCTGGTGACATGACGATGCGGCAGCTTGTTGTGCTTGAGGGGTGTAGTCGCGACCTGTGGCATGCCCGCTGTGCTTGAAGCCGGGCAGCGCGGCGGTGAGATCGATTCCGCTCGGGCAGCCGCCAACGAGGGCTGCTCAATCAAGAGCTGAGCTTGCAATGACGGGGCGCTCGTCGTTGATGGCCGCCCCTGTTTGCGGCGGCGTTCATGAGCCAGGGCGCCGCCGCCATCCCTGACCGACATTGGCCGGCCGCCCTCAGCGTGCAAGTAGGAATCGCGCCAGCGAGTCGATGTCGCTCGCGCAGTGGCCGCCGTAAATCGGGTGCCATTCGGTCTGCCAACCCTGAGCACGCGCGCGTTCGATCAGGCGCTGGCTGCCCTCGAAATTGCCATAGCGGTCGTACAGGCCGTTGGAGACGTAGAGCTGCGGACGTGGGCTTGAAGCGGGGAGTTCTTGTTCGATCAAGGCCAGCGGCGAAACGCGCTGCCATTCCGCATCGTCCGTCACATACTGGCGCGCCAAACGGACGACGCCGAAGCCGATCTTGGGGTCGGCGCCCGTGCGCTCCAGCGCAGCCTTCAGCTGGCTCAGGGGTGCGAACGGCGAGTCCACATAGACACCGGGGCACAGCGCGGCCACCTTGGCAAAGTGCTCAGGCCGGCTCAGGCCCAGGATCAGGGCGTTGAGTCCTCCCATGGATTCCCCCAGCAGCAAGCGACGCGCCGGGCGACCGTGGCGCGCTTCGATGGCGGCCATGTCGGTGTGGACCTGCTCCAGCAAGCCGCTGGCCTCGGCCTTGCCTTTGGGGGTGAGTAACCACACGGGTCCGTAGGACAGGGTCACCACGGTGGGAGGGCGTTGGCCCATCCGCTGCCAAGCGCCCTGGATCATGGCGGTCATGTAGGACGGGTCGTTCCAGATGGTTTCGTCGAGCTTGCGGCCATGCAGGTGGTAGAGCCAGTCGCCATTCACGCCGCCCACATCCCGGTTGATGCAGTAGCGAAGCTGCCCTTCTTGCCCGCATTCCTGCTGTGCCGGCGTAAAGCTCACGGCCTGATCCCCCCAGGGCTGGCTCCAGCGTTGCCAGAGTAGCGCGCTGATGCTGATGAGGGCCAGCAGCAAGACGGCGGCGACAGAGAGATAGGTGCGACGAGAGCGCTTCATGGTGGTTTGGTGTTTCATGTGGGTGGTACCTGCCTGGCTGTGCAGGCGGAGTGGCTGAGCGGCCGCGGATAAGACGAGAAATTCAAGCGGCCATGCGGCAGCCTCAACCGGGCTCGGGAGAGCTCAGTCAGAGATGCGGGCCGCAGGTGAATGCGAGTCGGCTGGGCTTGGGGTGAGGCGAGTTTCTGCCGTGTCTAGCGAGGCTTGAGCCGTCGCCATGGAGCTTTGTGCGGCTCTCGCCGGTGTCGGGGCGTATGCGCTGCCTTGCTGGGCGCCTGTGGGCCGGGTTCGGGCCCCGAGACGGCTGCAAGGCTGAGCACATAGCCCAGGATGGCGCTGCCGCCCATGCCCAGCAGCGGCGTGGGCAGCAAGCCCGGCAGGCTCATCAACAGAAGGCCGGCCCAGAGCAGGCTGTGTTCGCGTGCGTGCCGATGGCGCCATCCTGGCAAGACCAAGAGCAGCAGGGCGGCGAGCATCAGCCCCGTCAGCAAAGGCTGAGGGCTGTGCGACCAGGCTTGCAGCAGGACCTGATCGACGAAGGCCTGGCTGTTTGGCATCTGCCAGTGCTGGCTGCTCATGCCCGCCGCCAGCAAGGCCAGGCAGGCCAGCAAAGCTTCAGCCTGATGAGCCGCTTGAGGCTCGCTTCTTCGCGCGCTGCGCAGCAGCAGCATGAGACCCATCAGCAACAGCCACATCGGCTCCGTTTGCGCCCAGAGCGCGCCGATGGCCAGGAGCAAGCCCAGGCTGCTGCCCAGGGGACGGCGGGCCTGTGCCTGTCCGGCCGGACGATTCGACAGCAAGAGCAGGCTGGGCACGAGCAGCCACACCAGCTGCACGCTCACAGGGCCCAATTGCAGCCAACGCCCGTTCAAGCCCTCGCGGGCTTCCAATGCGCAACTCGCCAGCAAGAGGCTGCCCAGCAGGAGGCAGAGCCGCTCGCGCAGGCGCGGGTCTGTTTGAAGCCCTTGTTTGGGCAGCAGGGCCAGGCTGGCCAGGGCAAAGGCCAAGGACAGGCCGTTCATCCAGGGCCAGGCCTTGGGTGCGCCCGTCGTGGCCATGAACACGCCACCCATCAGCACCGCCAGGCAGGCGCTTGCGGCGCCGAGGCGTGCCGCGCTTGCTTCATGCACTTGCTTTAGCAAGGTGCCGCCCAGGCCCCGGTACGCAAACGCTCCGGTCATGCGCTTGGCGCTCGCTGTAGCCGATTGCCAGTTCGACAAGAGACGCAGCTTCAGCGCCAGTGCCAAGCAACCAAAGGCGAAACTGCAGGCCGCTCCGGCAGCGCGGATCTCGTCGAGCTCGGCCGCCATGGCTTGCGCCCAGGGCGCCTGTGCCTTGGGCATCAGGGCCAGGCATGCGCGCATCAGCCATCGCGCGAGGACGAGTCGCAAGGCGCTTGGTGCGGGTTTGCTCATGATGGCTTGGTCGATGAACGCGGCGCGACCGCCCAGCCGGTTTGCAGCTCAGCGGCCCGGCGCCGAGCCCGCGCTTGGTCGAGTGCTTCGCCCATGCCGGCCAGCCAAGCACGGCCCGCTTCCGTCAAGCGGTAGGCGTGGCGTGGCGGCCGGCCCGGTGTGGGCGACTCCTGCCACACCGCTTCGAGTTGGCCTTGCGCTTCAAGCCGCATCAGCAGGGGGTACAAGGTGCCGGATTTGATGTCGGCCTGCGTGGCGATGTCGTAGCCATGACGCCATTCTTCGCCGGCGTCGGCCAAAACCAGCAGCACGGCCAGGGCCTGCTGTGAGGGTGCGCGTGTTCGTGTCATTTGATAACTCTACATATGTAGAGTTAGCGGGTCAAGCGTCGACTGCAGCGAGATCGCCCTGGCCCTAGCGATCGGCGCGGACGTGGTGGACGTGGTGGACGTGGTGGACGTGGTGGACGTGGTGGATATGGGCAAGACCATCGACCCGCGGCCAGCGCTGAGCGAAAACGTCGGCATGGCAGCGGAAGCGGCGAGATCCATGGCGAGACCCGAGCCCCGAAAGGGAGGCCGTCGGGGCTCGTGTTGCCGGATCTGGCCCGGCGTGTGCGCTTGAAAGGAGGCCGGCATAGACTCCCGGCAAGCATTGCCACCGGAGACCGCCGCCATGACCACTCGACCCTCGATTTGAACCCTGGCTTGCATTTCCGTCTCGCTCTTGGTTGCTTGTGGTGGAGGGGGCAGTTCCGTCGCGGCGGAACCCAGCTCAACGCCTGCACCGACTCCCGCCCCAACGCCCGCCCCAACGCCCGCACCAACGCCCGCACCAACGCCCGCACCCACCCCGGCCGCGCCTCAGCTGAGCACCTTGCGCAGCGATCTGCAAAGCCCCTGGGGCATGGTGCAACTGCCCGACGGCCAGTGGCTGGTGACGCAAAAAAGCGGCAGCCTGCTGAAGCTGCCGGCCAGTGGTCAAGGGGCTTCGGTCGCGATCAGCGGAGTGCCCGCGGTGGCGTCTGCGGGGCAGGGCGGTTTGCTCGATGTGGCCATCGACCCTGACTTTGCGAGCACGCCCTGGGTCTACCTCAGCTATGCCGAGCCGGGGCAGGGTGCGGAAGCCGGCAAGTCCGGCACGGCCGTGGCCCGCGGGCGTCTGGTCGGCAATGCGCTGCTCGACGTGGTGACGATTTTCCGGCAGGCACCCAAGGTCAGCGGCAGCGGCCATTTCGGCTCGCGCCTGGTGTTCGCAAGGGACAAGAGCCTGTTTGTGGCTCTGGGCGAACGCCAGCTGGGCTCGCCGGCGCAAGACCTGACGCAAACCCTGGGCAAGGTGGTGCGCATCCAGCGGGACGGCAGCATCCCCAGCGACAACCCCAGCTTCGGCGCAGGCGCCCGTGCCGGCCTGTGGAGCATTGGTCACCGCAACCCTCAGGGCGCGGCTTTGCATCCGGCCACGGGCGAGTTGTGGGTCAGCGAGCATGGCCCGCAGGGCGGTGATGAGATCAACATCGCCCGGGCCGGCGCCAACTACGGCTGGCCGGTCAAGAGCTACGGTTGCAACTACGGGGATCCGGTCAGCGAGGGCTGCCGCCTCGGTGGTGGCGTCCATGCGCCGAGTTATGTGGAGCCTCTGAGCTACTGGGTGCCGGTGTCGGTGGCGCCGGCCGGCTTGGTCTTCTACACCGGCAGCATGTTCCCGGAATGGCAGGGGCAGCTCTTCTCGGGCTCGCTGGCGGGACAGGCCTTGTGGCGCTTGCAATTGAACGGCAACACCGTGCAATCGCGCACCGAGATGTTCAAGGACCAGGGCGAACGCATTCGCGATGTGCGCCAGGCCGCCGATGGCGCCTTGATGCTCTTGACCGACAGCGGCAAGCTGATGCGCTTGGCACGGTGACTGTGGCGGCGACATGATTTGCTGGGGCTGCGCCCTTGATGGCGCGCCCCGGCTTGGCGCTGCTGCGTCACTCAAGGCCCGAGTTGCCGTTCACGGCGGCTTGCCGATCCTTGGGATTGATCCAGGCTTTGCGACCCAATAGCCATCGCCCCACCACGCCATGCCGAATCAAGGCCTCGAAGCTTCCAAGCGCCAGCGCCAGAGTGAGCGCCAGCACCAGGGGCAGTTTGACCCACCAGGGCCAGGGCTGGTCCATCAGCGCCAACTGGAGCGCCAGCGCAATGGGCAGGTGCACGAGGTAGACCCAGTACGATGCATCTGCCAGATGCGTGAGCCAGGCGCGGCGGACCGAGCCGCCCAGCCGCTGTGCCCAGCCGAGCAGCGCCAGGCAGCCCCAGACGGAGCCTAGAGCCCCCGCGGCCGCCACCGGCCATGAAGCCGAAGCGCCAGTGGCAGGCAACAGCAGCAGGTAGGCGCAGGCAGCCAGTCCAAAGCCTGCAGCCAAGCTCCCGGCCCATCGGGCCTGGGCCAGGCGTTCCCACCACGCCGCGCTGCTCGCCCCCATTGCATAGAATGCACCGTAGAAGCACAGGGCCCAGAACTGCGGCAGCAAGGCCTCCGGTGCAGGGTGCGGGGCTGGCACTGCGTGCAAGAGTGGCAGCAGGATCAGGGGAAGCGCGCTCACCCAATACTTCAGCGGCAAGTCACGCAGCCGCGCGGCCCAGGCGGGAGGGGCCAAAGTGCGCGCCACCCAGGCCAGCAAGGTGAACCACAGCAGATACAGCAGAAACCAGAGGTGGCCTGTGCCTGGTGGCGGCAAAGTCCAGCCCTGGTCCATGGCGCGCCTGATCAGCTGCAGCAGGGGTGAGGGGTGCGCGACGTGGTCCAAGGCCCACCTGAGCAAGGCGCCCATCGCCAAGTGCAGCAGCGGCACCCCGATGAGCAGCGGCACGGCCAGGCGACGCAGGCGAGAACTCAAGAACCCGGCCGAGCCCCGTTGCGCCCAATGCCTGGCGGCAAAAAAGCCAGCCAGCCAGAAGAACACCGGCATGCGCACCAAGTGCAGAGGCCACAAGAGCAGATCCAAGGCGGGGGCTTGGGATCGATCGGCGGTGGGCCACAGCGCAGCCACCAATGGGCTGTGCGCCAAGGCGACGTGAAACACCACGCCGGCCAACATGGCCCCGGCCCGCAGGGCATCCAGGGCGTGCAAGCGTGGCGGCATGGCGCGCCGCTCAGTAGAACGCGGGCTTGCGGAGGTGATGCCAACCGGTGTTCAGCATCAGCGCCAGACTCAAGAGCAATTGCGCGCCAAGGATGAGCAGCACTTGCCAGCTCCACACAACCACAGGGCCTGACCAATGTCGAGCGATGTCAGGCACCTGGCTCAAGCCGGCCATCAGCGGATTGATGAGCGCGGAGCCGGTGATCATCACGAAGATGTTCCAGCCCTCTGATTCCACGCGCATGGCCACGGCGAGAGAGAGGCAAAAGGCCAGCAGGAGGTGGCCGGCCAGCAGCAGCACCAGGGTCAGCAGGCCGTCGGGCAAGGGGGTCCACAGCGTGATGGCCACGGCTCCAGCTGTGAGCAGCACGAAGGGAACGCCAAAGGTCACGAGGTTGCCCAGCAGTTTTCCCAGGTAGAAGTCCAGCGGAGTGACGGGCAGGCTCATCACGAAAGCCAAGGTTTTCTCCTTGCGTTCGTTGATGAGGGCGGTGCTGACGGCGAAGCAGGACGCCGCCACCATCACGATGATGAGCAAGAGCGATCCCAGGTAGAAACTCCAGCTCTGCGCATGGCCCATCAAGGCCAGGGCCAGGACACCGGCGCCCACATAGGCGGCCAACTGCTTCTCGAACAATTGCCAGTCCTTCTGGACGAGTGCTCGGATGACAGGCCATTGGGGGGTGAAGGGTGAGGGGTTCATGCTGTCGCTCCGCTGTGTTCGCGTACGGTGCTTACGAAGATGTCTTCCAGGGTCAGGGGGGTGATTTGATGGATCTGCATGCCCCGAGCCTGCAATCGCTCTTGCAAGCCCGGACTGAAGGCGCGCACGCGCAACTCCACCAAAGAGCCATTGCGACGGCACTGCGCCACTTCGGGCCAGTCGCCCAAGTCGTCCGGCGCGTACCCGTGGCCGACGATGCGGCGCCAGCGCTCCAGGTAGCTGTCCTTGGCCTCGTCGGTGAGCAGTCGCCCTTGATGCAAGAACGCGATGCGATCCGCCAAGCGCTCCACTTCGCCCGTCTGGTGCGAGGAGAACAGCACGCTGCGGCGCTCGTCCATCAACACCTCGGCCAAGGCGTCCAGCACCTCGGCGCGCGCCACCGGATCGAGTCCCGTGGTCGGCTCATCGAGCAAGAGCAGGCGAGTGCGACGGGCCAGCACCAGCAGCAAGAGCGCTTTGACGCGCTGACCATGTGAGAAGCCCGCCACGCGCTGGTCGGCTGGCAGGTCAAAGCGACGCCGCAGGTGCTCAGCGTAGGCGCCGTCCCATTGCGGCACCATGCGGCGCACAAAGTCGAAATGCCATGACAGAGTCTGCGAGCCATACATGCGCATGTCTTCCGAGGCCAAGGCCGTGTGCTGCTTGGCTTGCACCTGCTGCTCCGGCAAGCGGTGGCCCAGCACCTCCAGCTGCCCGCCATCGGCCAGGCTCAGGCCTGCAAGCAGGCGCAGCAGCGTGCTCTTGCCGGCGCCGTTCACGCCCACCAGGCCCATGATCTGGCCCTCGGCCAGCTCGAGATCCAAGGGATGCAGGGTGAATGCCTCATAGCGTTTGCTGACGCCCCGCAGGGCAAAGGCGGGAACCGGGGAGGGGCTCATGAGGAGGCTCCATCAGTGGCGCGTTGGGCGCGCCGGGTTTGGATGAGATCGTGGAACTCGGCGTCGCTCAGACCCAGGCGCTCCGCACTGGCCAAGGCTTGATCGAGGTGAAGAATCAGTTCGGCCTGTTGCTGTGCGCGTGGTGCGTCGGTGGAGTCGGCGACGAACGAGCCCTTGCCATGCCGAGTGATGATCACGCCGGCATGCTCCAGCTCAAGGTAGGCGCGTTTGACGGTGATGACGCTGACGCCGTTGGCTGCTGCCATCTCGCGGATGGACGGCAGTGCGGTGCCGGCTGGCCAATCACCGGACAGCACCTTGATGGTGACCTGCTCGACGATTTGCCGGTACATCGGCTGGGCGTCGGAGGCCGACAGAAACAGTTCAGCGCTCACTCGATCAATCACTGGGTATATTGTCTATACACAGTATATACAGTGAAGCCTGTTGATTTCAAGCCGCACCGTGATCCCTCAAGAACCGGTCGGTGGCCTTTCACCCGGCCCAGCCGCGCGCTTCTTGCGAAACCGAGTACGGGCCTGAGACTCAGCAGGGCGCGTGATGCGCTTGGGGTGGAGCGCGGTTCAAGGCATGGAGGACCGGGCGTCGCCCAGCTCCAGCACGAAGCAAGTGCCCTGACCGGGTGTGCTTTGAACGCTGAGGCTGCCACCCAGCCGGGCCAGGGCCAGGTTGTGGCAGACATGCAGGCCCAGGCCGCTGCGGCCCTGGCCGAAGCGGGTGCTGAAGAAGGGCTCGAAGATGCGGCCCAGGTCGGCCTCGGCGATGCCGCAGCCGTTGTCGCTCAGGCTCAGGCGAAAGCCGGCGCTGCCGGGCCGTGGTTCGAGCTGCAGGCGCAGCCGGCCTTCGCTGCTACCCACGAACGCATGCAACCGGGCATTGCGGCACAGCTCGGCCAGCAGCTGTTGCAAGGCCACCGGGTCGCTGTCGAGTTCCAGCCCGGCATCGATTTGGAGCTCCAGTTCGAGCTGGAGCCCTTGCTCCTGCAAGGCCTCGTGCTGGCAGGTTTGCAGGGCCGCTTCACACAGCGGGCGCAGGCTGAAGCGGCGCCGAGCCTCGGTGGTGGAGTCCACCGCGATCTGCTTGAACTGCTCGACCAAAGCGGCGGCTCGGCTCAGATTGCGGGCCAAGAGCTCAGCCGACTGGCGGGCGTGCAGCAGGTAGTCGTCCAGGGCACTGCGGCGCAGGGCCTGCGCCTGAACGGCCTGACTCAGCGCTTCATTGCGCGCCTGCCAGTGGCTGGCGGCCATCATGCTGTTGCCGATCGGGGTGTTGAGTTCATGGGCAACACCGGCCACCAACTGCCCCAGGGCCTGCAACTTGCCTTGCTGCACCCGCTGTGCCATTTCGCGCATCAGGGCATCAGCGCGGCGAGCTTGCTCGGCCGCTTCGGCGCGGGCCTTGTCGGTTTGGTGCAGGGCCTGCATGGCCAGCACACGTTGGTTGGCCAGCTCGGTCTGGCTGCGCTGTCGGGCGGCGTTGGCGGCGCGTGAAAGCTGGTAGGCCTGGGCCATGTCGCCGGCTGCAGCCCAGGCGTCGGCGAGTGCTTCAGCCAGCTCGCTCGGGATTTCAAAACCAGGCAGGGTCTGGGCCAGGGCTTGAGCTTGCAACAGGTGGTGCAGGGCGGCGTTGGGCGCCATGCTGCCGGGTGGGCATGGCAGCGCAGGGTGGCGTGTGTGGAGGCTGGCCAGTGCGCGCAAGGCCTCAATCTGGCGGAAGGCGTGGCCGCTGGCGGTGGCGCGCTCCAGGGCCCGCAGGGCGCAGGCCAGGGCCTGCTCGGGCCGATCCAGCAGGGACAGGGCTTGCGCCTGGCCGCGCAGCGCAAAGATGGCCAGATCGGGCTGCGTCTGCGCTTGCGGGTGCCGCCCCAGCTGTTCGAAGGCCTCCAGTGCCGCCGCGGCTTCGGCGCGGTCCAGCGCAAGATCGCCCTCGCATTTCAAGGCAATCGCGAACGGGCGCGAGGTCGGTGCTTTGGACATGAGCGCCAGCGCTTCCTGTACCGCCTCCTGGGCCGCGTCCAGCCGTCCGAGGCGGCGTAAGGTATCCCCCAGCTGCGCCAGGCTGTAGCCCATCAGCTGCGGCCAGGCGCGCTCACGCACGAGTGCCAGGGCACGTTCCATCCAGTGCAAAGACTGCTCGTAGGCGCCGAGATTGTTCAAGGCATCGGCCGCGTTGTGGATGGCCACCACGGCGCGCTGCACCTGGCCTGAGGCCAGGGCGAACTCGCAGGCCAGCAGCCGTTCGGCGGCGGCCCGCCCGTAGTCGCTGCGCTGGGCTGCCAGGGTGCCGCGCAGCTCATGGGCCCAGGCTTTGGCCCCGAGTGGCAATGCATCAATTGCTTCCTGGCCGGGGGCGCCGCGCGCCCGCCCTGCTGCAGGGTCGGCAAAGGTGCGCAGCAAGTCCCCCCACAAGCCTGCCGCCAGTCCGCGCAGCGAATCTGTACCGGCCCGCTCACGGACCTCATCCAGAAACGGCAGGGCCTGGGGCTGGCGGCCCTCGAGCACGGCTTGCAGGGCTTGCAACCAGGCGCAGTCCGCCAAGCCTTCAGGGTCGGCCGTCAGACTGAACCCCTCGCGGGCTTCATGCAAGGCTGCGCGGGCAGCGTCGGGCTGGATTGCCAGCAGGGCTTGTTCGGCGCGCACCAGCGCCAGACGAGCGCGATCCCCCGCGCTCAGCGCGATCGGCTGGGCCACCAGGTCGCGGGCCAATTGCTGGGCCGCCGCCGGGTCACGCTGGCGCTGATGCCAGCACAGTGCCACCCGTTCGTCCAGCGACGCGGCCCCCTGCCCAAGCTTGCTCAGCAGGGCTTGATAGCGCGCCTCGTCAATGAACAAGTCCATGGTGCCTGGAAGCATAAGCCAGACGCTGTGTCGGTGGGCGCGCGGAGGTGAGGGCGAGATGCTGGGGCCATGGAAGGTCGGCACCACTCAAACGAGGGGGTCTGACTGCAAGTGCGGACTTTCACCACGGGTTCCCCCTGACTAAGGGGGCGTTCAAGAAATGGTGGATGACGTACGCTTCCAAAGTTGCCCGGCGTGCCGGGCTTTGCCCTTTTTCAAAGCTTCATGGGACAGCATATGTACAACGACAAGCGAACCAGATCCGTGATCACGCTTCTGGCGCTCGGACTTGCCGCAGGCGGCAGTTGGGCCGGCAATTTGGTGGCCACCTGGACCAAAAAAGCGCCGCTGGAGCCCTTCCGCTCGGCCACCAGCCCGGGCCCGCGCGCCTGGACCTCCATGGACTTTGACTCCCTGAATGGCAAGCTGATGCTGTTCGGAGGCAGTGCTTCGGGCTTTGTGGCCGACATCTGGCAGTACGACACCGTCGCCGACCAGTGGACCGCCATCGAGAACCCCGCGGATCACTGCCCGGGTACCTTCGGTTTCTCCGGCCCGGACGGTCGAGACACCCAGGTCACGATTTACGACGACTACAACCACCTGTATTGGTCGCTCTCCGGCGGTGGCTACAAGTGCACCGGCACCCGTGCCACGATGCGCACCGCTCAGGCCGGGACCAACACGACCACCGTGGTGGACTCCTCGCTGCCCAGCGATGTGACCTCGGACCACTTCAAAGACTGGACCGTCGCCACCGGCTACGGCAAGGCCTATGTCCAGTCCTACGACTCGATCACCAAGACCCTGACCTTGGCCAGCCCGGTCTACGGCCTGGCTCCGGGCTCGACCTACCAGATCAAGGTGTGGACCGACGGCGGTTCGTGGTACTACTCGCCCGTCACCCGCCAATGGGCGGCGCTGCAGCTGGCCCACTACGGATACACCGGCCCGACGCCCCATGTGGGCTATGGCTCGAACACGCCGGCGGCGGCCTACTCGACGGCCGACAAGGCCATCGTCATGTTCGGCGGCTCCATCAACGGCGTGTCGCTGAATGAAACCTGGGTGCTGGATGCCCGCACCAAGACCTGGGCGCTGAAGAAGCCGAATGCAGAAGTCGGCCCGTACAAGCGCAATGAAATCAGTTCGGGCATGGTCTACGACTCGGTCAACGATGTCTTCATTCTGTACGGCGGCCGTTGCGACGGTTCCGACACCCGCTGCCCGGGTGGCAAGGGCCCCTTGGGCGACACCTGGGCCTACAAACTGTCGACCAACACCTGGACGCAGATGATCACCCCCGTGAGCCCGCCGGCTCGCATGGGCCACCAGATGTCCTTCGACAAGGAGCATGGGGTGGTGGTGATGCACGGCGGTACCTCGGTGCGCGACTTCTACGCGACCGTGCCGACGACGGCAGAGCTGTTGGCTGACACCTGGATTTACGACTTTGCCAAGAACACCTGGACCGAAGTGACCCCAGCTGTGTCGCCGCCGGCGCGTTATCTCGCCATGATGGCCTATGACCCGATCGCCAAGGTGTCCGTGCTCTACGGTGGCCGCGAGCCGGGCCAGAGCATTCAAGGCAGCGTCTGGCATCTGAGCCTGGCGGATTCGGACAGCACGGTCAATCAGGCGCCCCAGGCTGCATTCAGCGTGTCGCCGGCCACGGGTTCGCTGAACACCACCTTCGCATTCGACGCCTCGACCAGCCGCGACATCGACGGCTCTATCGTGTCCTACCTCTGGAACTTCGGTGATGGCAGCGGCGCCGAAGGCGCCACGGCCAGCCACCGCTATGCCGCAGCCGGCACTTACACCGTGCTGCTGACCGTGACCGATGACCGCGGCGAAAGCGCGCAGAAGTCCATCAATGTCGTGGTGACGGACAAGGACGTCACCCCCGACGCATTCAGCTTTGCCAGCGCCACCAATGTGGCCCTGAACAGCTGGGTGGTGTCGGCTCCGGCGACCATCGCCGGCATCGATGCTGCAGCCCCGATCCAGGTCACCGGCGGTGAGTACAGCCTGGACGGTGGTGCCTTCACCAGCGCCCCTGGCACGGTGCTGGCCGGTCAGGTGCTGCGCGTGCGTGTGATGAGCGCCAACACCAACTCGACCACCCGCGGCGTCACCGTGGTGGTGGGCGGCTTCTCGGCCAGCTTCAACACCACCACCGTGGCCGCCAGCGGCGATGTCAAGCCTTTCGTCTTCAACCCCGAGTCGAACGCAGCCCTGAACACCCTCGTGTCTTCGGGCACGGCCACCATCACCGTCACCGGCCCGACGCCGATCTCGGTGGTGGGCGGTGAGTACAGCATCAGCGGCGGCGCCTTCACCAGCGCAGCCGGCACCGTGACCAACGGTCAGGGTGTGCGCCTGCGTTTGCAATCCAGCGCGAGTTTCGGCAGCACCAAGACGGCTGTTGTGACGGTGGGTTCGCTCAGCGTGCCCTTCAACGTCACCACCATGGCCGAAGACATCACCCCTGATGCCTTCGCCTTCGTTCCGGTGCCAAGCGCTGCGCTGAACACGCAGATCATCTCGAACAGCATTGGCATTTGGGGTGTGAACACCGCCACGCCGATCAGCATCGTGGGCGGTGAGTACAGCATTGCCGGTGCCCCGTACACCTCGGCGCCAGGCACCGTGGCCAAGGGTCAGACCTTGCGCGTGCGAGTCAACAGCGCTGCTGCGTATGGTGAGACGACCCGTGCCACCTTGACCGTCGGTACGGTCAACGCCGTGTTCAATGTCACGACGGCCAATCTGGACACCACGCCCGACGCTTTTGCCTTCCCCGCAGTCACGGGCGCGGCCCTGTCGACCCAGACGGCCTCGGCCGGTGTCATGATTCGCGGCATCAACGGCCCGACGCCGATCAGCGTGACCGGCGGTGAATACAACATCAATGGCGGCGCCTTCACCAGCGCGGCTGGGACGGTCTTGTCGGGTCAGACCGTGCGTGTGCGTCAGCTGAGCAGTTCCAGCTATGGCGCGACCAACACCACGGTGTTGAACATCGGCGGCGTTACCGCAGGTTTTGCGGTGACCACCTCGGGTGTCGACACCACCCCGGCGGCCTTCAGCTTCGCTGGCCTCAGCAATGTCGACCTGGGCATCTGGATCACCTCGCCGGTGGTCGTCGTCACGGGCATCAACGCGCCCACGCCGATCAGCGTGACGGGCGGTGAGTACAGCATCAATGGCGCTGCTTTCACCAGCGCGCCCGGTATGGTCAACAACGCGCAATCGGTGCGTGTGCGCGTCACCAGCAGCAGCCAGCATTCCACCGCCAGCACGGTGAGCCTGAATGTGGGTGGTGTGAGTGGCAGCTTCACGGCCGTGACAGCGGCTCCCGACACCGAGCCACTGGCTTTCACGTTCCTGGCCAATGTGTCCGCATTGCCCAACACGGTGGTGGTGTCAGAAAGCAAGGTTGTGGCGGGCATCAACACGGCAACGCCGATCAGCGTTGTCGGCGGTGAGTACAGCATTGCGGGCGGTGCCTTCACCTCGGTGGCCGGCAGCATCACCAAGGGGCAGTCGGTTCGGGTTCGCCTGACCACCGGTCCTGAGTATCAGACCAGCCAGAGCGTGACATTGACCGTGGGCTCTTACAGCACCCGCTTCGATGTCACCACGGCCGTGGCCGATCGCGTCCCGACGCCGTTCTCCTTCGACCCGATCTCGGGTGTGCTGGTCAACACGGCTGTGACCTCGTCGACCCGCACGGTCAACGGCATCAATGCGCCCACTCCGATCTCCATCGAAGGCGGTGAGTACAGCATCAGCGGTGCTGCCTTCACCAGTGCACCGGGTACGGTGTTGAATGGTCAGGGCATCCGTGTCCGCGTCATCAGCAGCAGTGCCTTCGTGTCCACCAAGCGGGCTGTGGTCACCATCGGTGGTGTCAGCGGCAACTTTGACGTCACCACCGTGGCGGAAGACGCGGTTCCTGATGCCTTTGCCTTCACCGAGGCGACCAACGTCGCCCTGGACACCTGGGTGTCTTCGTCGTCGGCCGGCATCTGGGGCATCAACACGGCAGCCCCGGTCAGTGTGGAGAACGGTGAGTACAGCATTGCAGGCGCGGCATTTACCAGCGTGCCTGGCACCATCACCAAGGGTCAATCGATCCGCGTCCGTGTGCGCAGCAGCAATCAGCCGCTGACCACCGCGACCGCCACGCTCAATATCGGCGGCTTCCAGGTCCCCTTCAAGGCGACCACCCGCGCCCAGTGAGGATGGCGCCCCGGGGTTTGCACCCTGGGGTCCGCGAGCGACGCATCCGCTCTGGCGGCGAACTCGTGAGTGAGAAAGCTTGAAAGAAAAGGCCCGGCTCCTTCAGGAGTCGGGCCTTTTTTCTTGATGCAGCAAGGGGTAGCGTTTGAGGGAGGGCAAGACTTGCCTGGCCTTGCCCCTGGGCTCACTTGAGATCCAGCGTCAGCCCAGAGAAGCTGCTGTAGGCGCGCAGGCCGATGTGGATGGTTTCACCGGCGTTGACGGTCAACGTGCAGGTTTCCTTGTTGGTGCTGCCGTTCGAGCGACATTGGTAGTTGCTGGTGTCCGGGGCTTCGGCGCGGCGCAGGTAGAGGTCGGCATCGCCGCTGCCGCCACTGGTGCTGAAGGTGACACTGCTGCGGCCGGCCGGCACCGTGTAGACATAGCGCAGCCAGTTGCCCTTGGTGGCGGCCAGGCCGGTCTTGGGATAGCCGCTGTTGCCGACCTGCAGGCTGGCCAGCAGGTTCACGCCGGTGAAGGCATTGCTGGCCACCAGCTTGATGTAGGCCGTGCCCGGGGCGGCCAGCAGCAGCGTGCAGTTCTCGGTGTTGCCGCTCAGGGCCGGGCGGCAGTCGTACTGCGTGCTGGTCGGTTCGGCGCCGGCGCGCACATAGAGGTCGGCATTGCCGCTGTTGCCCGCGCCGCCGCTGATGCCGACCAGAACCTGGGTGCCGGGCTGTGTGGTCTTGATGAAGTAGCTCAGGGTTTGATCCTTGGCCGCGCCCAGGTTGTTGACCGGCACGCCAGACTGCAACTCCAGCGGCGTGTTGTTGGACAGTACCAAGTCCTGGCTCTTGCTGCCGCTGGCGCCGCGATCGTCGGTGACGCTCAGGGTGGCGCTGTAACGCCCCGCCTGCAGATAGCTGTTGCTGACCTGGGCGCCGCTGGCGGTGCGGCCGTCACCGAACTGCCAGTCGTAGCGGGTGATGCGGCCATCGCTGTCGCTGGAGGCGCTGCCGTTGAAACTGCAAACCAGGCCGTTGCAGCTGCTGCTGAACTCGGCCACGGGTGGCCGATTGCTGCCATTGCCGCCATCGTCTCCACCTGGCACCTGGTTGTTGAAGTGGGTGGCCACCTGGGGCCAGATCTTGCTGATCTGCACGCCTTGGTTGGTGCAACCGCCGAAGTGGTGCAGGGCCAGCACCTTGCGGCTGCCGGCTGCAATCACCGGTGAGCCCGAGGATCCGCCCTCGGTGTCGCAGTAATAGGCGACATCGGTACCCGAGGCATTGCCCGCCACCGAGGCATTGTCGATCTGGCAGGCCGCACCGCCGTTTTGGTCGCTGGTGACGGCGAGCTGCTTGGGCTTGCCGCCCCCGTGCTGGGCAATGAAGATGGGCTCACCCTTGACCGCAGCCCGCGGATCCAGACCGAGGTAGCCGAAGCTGGCCACTTTGGCGAAATCGTTGATGGTGAACAGCGAGTAGTCCAGGGTGGCGTCGGTCTTGAGCAGGGTCTGACCGGTGACCTTGGTCACGGCGGCCAGGGTGCTGCCGCCGCAGCTGGTTCTCTCGTAGTTGAACCAGACTTCGGTATTGCTCAGGGTGTTCTGGGTCGACAGGCAGTGGTTGTTGGTGAACATGCGGTTGTCGGCGCCGACCCGCCAGCCGGTGCACAGGCCGCTGCCGGCCATCAGGAGCCGTGCCACCGGGCGGCTGCGATCCACGGCACCGGCGTGGCTGGCAGCCAGGCAGACCGGATCGCGGCGTTCGTCGCCGCCACACACGGACAGTGGGGCCGGGCCCGAGCCAGGGCCGCGTCCAGCGGCCTCGTCAGCGTCGAACTGCCCGGCATGGAAACGGTCGATGTGCAAGGCATGGTCGGGCCCCCAGCGCACGCCGGCTGGCAGCACCAGGGTCAGGCGGGCGCGCTCGCCGAACACCGACATTGCGGCAAACTGCCGCAATCCGTCTTCACCGAGGCTGCGATCGAAGGTGCGGTTGTCGGCGCGCGCAGGTTCGGCCTCATAACGATGAAGTTCCTGGCCATCGGCCGAACTCACCAGCACATAGGCGCCCTTGGGCAGGCGGAAATCGGCGAAGTGCAGCTTGATGAAATCGGCGCCAGCCTTGTGGAACTGCCGCTCGATGCGGCGCTCGCGGGCTGTCTGAGCGGCTGAGGCTGAGGCCTCGCTTGCTTCGGCGTCCAGGCGCTGCTCGCTGGGCCAGCTGCGCGCCACGGTCAGTGGCCGGGCAGCGAAGGTGCCCGGAAGGGCCGCAGGGTTCGTCTTGACCGCGTCGGTCCGGCCTGTCTCGGCCTGCACCGTCACGGGCAGAAGGCTGCTCAGACTGGCAGCAAGGGCGAGCCCTGAAAGGCTCAAGCTGGATAGGTGTCGCATGGAAGAGGCTCTTTCTCGACAAACATGTCGCGTGAAGTGAAGCCGCAGGACGGATGGGTGGATGGATCGCGCCTGCAGCGGCGCCGGGACCGCTCGACACCGGCCCGCGCATGATGGACACAAGCCCGTGCGGCGACATGTGTAAGTTCTGACAGGGCTGGGCCCGCTGCACTGTCCCCAGCCTCTGTGGACAAGTGCGTGGGCAAGCTGCGGGCGGTGGCTGCAAGTGACTGATCCGATTGAGTTTTTCTTGCCCTGCTGCGAAATCGAGCAATGTGGATGCAGCCCCCGCAAACGGCCGGCCCTAGCCCTCGGCGGAGCTTGTCCCCGAGCGCTGTGGACAAGTCCGTGGGCAAGCTGCGGGCGAGCCCGGCAAGTGCTTGATGCCAAAGGGAGAAACTTGTCCTGCCGCGAAATGAGGCAGTTGCTGGGCTGGGGTGTCCGGCTTCAGCGGCCGCGCGCCGGCAGCCTCAGGGGCGGCAGGCTGGCGCAGTTGGCCACGCCGTAACGATCCACCTGAACGCGGTAGCGGGCTTTCTCGGGTCGGGCCTGCCAGTCTTCCAGGCTTTGCCGGCAGCTCCACTGCCGCCCGTCACTGGCACGCAGCTGCAGCTCGTAAAAGCTTTGCCGCTTGCCCAAGCGTTCTTCGCCTAGACCCTGGCGTTCGGGGTCGCCGGGGCGCAGATCGGGCCGGGGCCATTGCGGTGCCTCGGGCGCCTGGCCTTGGCGCAGCGCCAGGTACGAGGTGCGCCATTGCAGGGCGCGGTAGTGGCAATGCTCCAGGGCACCGCTGCGTTGGCCGCTGGGGTCGCTGTCGAGCAGGCGGCGGCTCAGCAACTGGGCGCCCTCGGGCAGCTCGTCACACCAGCCGCTGCCGGTTTCCAGGGTGCGGCGCTCCACCTCGATCTCCAGCCGCCAGGTCTTGGCCACCTGCTCCACCTTCAGCCCCTCGGGGCCGAACACCCAGCTCGACAGAGCCAAGAGCCCGCCCCCGGCCAGCATCAGCGCCAGGCCGCGCCACAGGCGCGTGGGCGCAGGTCGGGTGGCTGCGTGGGGGGCTTCAAGAAGGTGGGCATCTTGGCGCTTGCGCATGGTGCGATTGTCGGTGAGCGTGTCGCGCGGGCTGCACCGCCGCCATGACGGCGGTCTGTCGCCCCGCTTTGCGTCTATATTTGCGCGCAATCCAATCAGCGAGGGAGACCTGTGGCTGCGATCTCGAAGAGCAAGCGCGCATTGATCACGGTGGCGGTGGCTGCGGCCTTTGGTGGCAGCCTGTTCCTGGCGCTGCGGGGGCAGAAGCAGGAGGCTCAGGCGCAGCTGGAAGCGGCCGAGCAGGCTGCCGTGCTGCCGCTCAAGGGCTTGATCGCCTTGGATGTGGAGACCTTCTTCAAAGACCCGCGCGTGGTCCAACGCCTGGCTGCCGCGCGCCTGCCAGTCAGCGTGTCCCGGGTTGGCAGCCGAGACATGGCGGCCAAGCTCGACGGCGCCGGCCGTAGCGGCGCGCCGGATTTCTTCTTCCCCTCCGGTGTGGTGGCCGCCAACCAGGTGGTCGATGCGGCCCGCAAGGCGCAGCTGCCCGTGGCCCAGCTCGCGCCCTTTCACACGCCCATGGTGGTGGCCTCCTGGGAGCCGGTGGCGCGCATCCTGGTGGCCAACGGCCTGGCCAAGCCGCTCTCGCCCAAGGTCTATGGCCTGGACATGGCGGCGCTGACCCAGCTCATGCTGGCCAAGAAGAAATGGAAGGAGCTCAAGGACGCCGGTGCCTACGAAGTCAGCCGCAGCGTGCTGGTTTCCACCACGGATCTTCGCCGCAGCAACTCGGGCGCCATGTACCTGGCCCTGACCAGCCAGGCCCTGAACGGCGATGTGGTGACCGACCGGCCGACCGCCCGCGCCACCGCCCTCAAGCTCGCCGAGTTGTTCAAGCGCCAGGGCTACCAGGAAAACTACGTCAACGGCAACTTCGACGATTACGTGGCCATCGGCATGGGCAAGACGCCGCTGGCCTTCATCTACGAGAACCAGCTGGTCAGCCATGCCCTGGCCAAGAAGGGCGTCAGCGCCGACATGGTGCTGCTCTACCCGCAGCCCACCATCGTCAACAAGGTGGTGTTCGTCTCGCTGAACGAGCGGGCCAAGGCCCTGGGCGAGCTGCTGGCCAACGATGCAGAGCTGCAGGGCATTGCGGTCGAGTACGGTTTCCGCATCGCCGACACGGCCCGCTTCGTCAAGACCGTGCAGGCCACGGGCCTGGGCGTGGAGCCGCGGCTGACCCAGGTGGTGGACCCGCCGTCTTTTGAATTGATGGCCGAGATGATCGAGGTGGTGGCCCAGGAGATGGCGCAATGATCCGCGTGAACACAATGCCTTGGATTCGAGGGCTGGGCCTGGCGTCCCTGAGCGCGCTCTTGCTGGCCACGGCCGGCTGCGGACGCAAGGCCGAGCCGGCCGCGCCGGCTGCCGACGCACCCAAGCTGGAGTCCGCAGCGGAAGACTTCACCGTGTTGGCCACCAGCGACCTCAAGGATGTGGAACCGCTGCAGGAGATGGTGCGCAAGGCCACCGGCGTGCGCCTGAAGCTCAAGTTCGGCGGCACCATGGAGAGCACCGAGGCCGTGCTCAGCGGCGAGGCCAAGAGCGATGCCGCCTGGTTCGCCAATGCCAAGTATCTGCTGTCCAGCCCGCAGGGCCAGGGCCGGGTCAAGCTGCAGGAAAAAATCATGCTCTCGCCGATCGCTATCGGCGTCAGCGAGTCCGATGCGCGTAAACAGGGCTGGGACCGGCCCGATCTCAAGCTGACCTGGAAAGACATCGCCAACGCCGCCAAGGCCGGCCAGCTGAAGTACGCGCTTTCCAACCCCGCCACCTCCAACCAGGGCTTCATGGCCTTGATGGGCGTGGTGGCCGCCGCCAGCCAGAAGTCCGAAGCCCTCAGCGCCGCCGATGTCGACCGCGGCGCCATCGCCGATTTTCTCAAGGGCTACAAGCTGCCCGGTGACAACTCGAGTTATCTCTCCGAGCAGTTCATCCTGCAGCAAGGCCCCAAGGTCAATGCCTTCATCAATTACGAGAGCTGGCTGCTCAGCCTCAATGCCTCGGGCAAGCTGCGCGAAAAGCTGACCCTGATCTACCCGCATGAGGGCGTCAGCACGGCCGACTACCCCTTCATGCTGCTCAACGAGGCCAAGCGGGCCGACTACCTCAAGGTGGCCGAATATCTGAAGAGCGAGCCGGCCCAGCTCTGGCTGGCGCGCCAGACCCTGCGCCGCCCGATCAAACCCGAGCTGAACGAGCGCGTGGCCGATGTGCTGCCGCGCCAGGGCCTGCAGGTCGAGCTGCCTTTCTCGCCCGACCGGGCGCTGGCCGATGGCCTGATCGCCGCCTACCTCAATGAGTTCCGCACGCCGATTGCCTCGACCTTTGTGCTCGACACCAGCGGCAGCATGGCCGGTGGCGGCCGGCGCCAGCAACTGGTCGAGGCCCTGCATTACATCGCCGGTGCCGATGCCTCGCTGACCGGCCGCATCGCCCGCCTCAGCAACCGCGAGCGGCTCTGGCTGCTGCCCTTCTCGGATCGGCCCGGTGAGCTGCAGCCCTTCGAGCTGCCGGCCGTCGGCAAGGGAGGCCGCGGCGTGGCCGAGCAGGCCGACAGCGAGGCCAAGCAGCAGGTGCTGGCCCAGGTGCGCCAGACCGCCGACGAGCTGCGCATGAAAGGCGGCACCGCGCTCTACGATGCGGTCTACCTGGCCCTGGCTCAGATGCTGGAGCAGCGCAACCAGCACCCCGGCTACCAGTACTCGGTCGTGGCTTTCACCGATGGTGAGGTCAACAAGGGCCGCTCGCTGGCGCAGTTCGAGCGCGACTACCAGGCCCTGCCCGAGGACGTGCGCGCGATTCCGGTGTTTGTCGTCGTCTTTGGCGAGGCCAACGAGGCCGAGTTGAAGGCGCTGGTCAAGACCACCGGCGGTCGCGTCTTTGATGCCCGCCGCACGCCGCTGTACAGCGTGTTCAAGGACATCCGGGCGTATCAGTGATGGGGCTGGCGGCGGCAGTGTTTCGGCTCGTGGCCTCACCGGCCAACTGGTGCGGCCTGGGCCTGGCCAGCGGGGTTCTGCTGCTCAAGGCCGTGGGCCTGCTGGGGGCTGGCTGGGGCCTCGGTGTGGCGGCTCTGGGCTATGGCGCTGGCTTTGTCATCGGCGGGCTTTGGTGGGGCTTTCCGTCCCGCCGCGAGCCGGCCTGGGAGGCCTTGCAGTTCAGCGACGAGGGCGATGCCCGCGAGGCCATGGAGCGCGCGCTCGAGGGTGTGCGCCGCCTGACCGAGTACAACCCCGAGCAGCGTATTCCGCCGGCCCTGCAGGGCCGCGTGCTGGCCCTGTGCACGGCGCTCGATGGCCTGCTGCAGCAATGGGAGCGCAGCAAGGGCAATCTCTCCCTGCAGGACAGTTTTCACGCGCGCCACATCGCCATCCGCTACCTGCCCGAGGCGCTCAACACCTACCTGTCCATTCCGGCGGCATTTGCCAGCCGCAAGATCCTGGACAACGGCAAGACCGCCGAAGCCACCTTCGCCGACACCCTGGCTGAGCTGGAGGCCAAGGTGCTGCAGCTGGGCGACGATCTGGCGGCGCAGGATGCCCACGCCTTTCTCGTCCATTCCAAATTCCTGAGCCAGAAGTTCGGCCCGCAAGGCCTGGACGCCCCGGCACTCAACACCGCCCCCGAGGAGCGCAAGCCATGAACTCTCCGTCCGCCCCGACCAGCACGGCCACGCCCGCCTTCCAGCTGCAGCCGCCCGAGGTCATCCACCCGGTGGCCGCCGAGGCCACGCGCGAGGCCGTGCCGCTCAAGCCCGAGCTGGCCCAGCAGGTCGATGCCCAAGTGCTGCAGTTCATCGACGCCCTGGCCCGCGAAGACCTGCACAGCGAAGCCTTCAAACAGCGCCTGGACAGCGCCTTCGCCCTGGGCAAGGAAGAGATCTCCAATGCGTCCTCGCTGATGCAGGGCCGCTTCATGAACCGCAATTTCGCCGGCATCGAGGACACGCCGGCCTACAAGGCGATTGCCGAGATCCGCGCCCAGCTCGACGAGCTCAACCCCGGCGCTGATGGCGACCTGCTGCAGCCGCGCAAGCTGCTGGGCATCATCCCCTTCGGCAACAAGCTGGAGGCTTACTTCCGCAAGTACCAGAGCGCGGCCGAGCAGCTCAAGACCTCGATGGGCCAGCTCTACGCCGCCCGCGATGACATGCAAAAAGATGTGATCGACATCGAGGCCACCCGCGCCAAGCTCTGGGACGCGATGCAAAAGCTCGCCGCTGCCGCGCGCTTTGCCGGCGCCCTGGACAGCCAGCTGGCCGACAAGGTGCAAGCCCTGGAGCTCAGCGATCCCCAGCGGGCCCAGGCTTTGCGCCAGGAGGTGCTGTTCTACGCTCGCCAGAACCTGCAGGACATCCAGACCCAGCAAGCCGTCTGCGTGAACGGTTATCTGGCGCTCGATGTGCTGAAGAAGACCGGCCGCGAAATGATCAATGGCTGCACCCGTGTGGCCACCACCGGCATGAGCGCCCTGGCCGTGGCCCAGACCGTGGCGCGCGCCACCGGCAACCAGATTCAGGTGATGGAGATGCTGCAGGGCGTCAACGCCACCATCGGCAACCTCATCAGCGAGACCGGCCGCGCGCTCAATCAGCATGTCGAGCAGACCACCCAGTTCGCGCAGAACCCCATGCTGGGCATTGACAAGATGAAAGAGATGTTCAACCAGACCTTCCAGGCCATGGATGCGATGGACAACTTCCGCGCCAAGGCCATCGATGTGATGGGTCAGAACAATGCCATCCTGAAGACCGAGCTGGCCCGCGCCGAAACCTATGTCGACCGGGTGCGCCAGCAGCGCGCGCGGGAGGCGGCGGGCGGTCAATGACGAGGGCTTGCCTGGCCCGCTGACCTCGTGCGAGGGGCCAGGCGCCGGCGCAACCCCCGTTCGAGAGTTTTTTCAATCGATCGCCAGGACCTTCCCAGTCCCAAGGAGCCGACCATGTCCCAGATCTCCACCTGCCTGTGGTTCGACGGCCGCGCCGAGGAGGCCATGGCCTTCTACCTCGATCTGATTCCCGGCAGCCGCGTCGTCGATGTGATGCACTGGGGCGAGACCGGCCCCGGCACGCCCGGCAGCCTCTTGATGGCGCGCCTGGAGCTCGGCGGCATGAGCTTGCAACTGCTCAATGGCGGGCCTCAGTACACGCTGAGCCCGGCCGTTTCGCTGTCGGTCGATTGCGAGGACCAGGCCGAGCTCGATCGCATCTGGGGCCGCCTGCTGGACGCCGGTGGCAAGACCCTGCAGTGCGGCTGGATCACCGACCCCTGGGGCCTGAGCTGGCAGATCGTGCCCCGACCCTTGCCGGACTGGCTGCGCGACCCCGATCCCGTCGTGGCCGCCCGCGTGATGCACGCCATGTTCGGCATGGTCAAGCTGGAGTTCGAGGGGCTGCGGCGCGCCTACCTCGGCATTTGATCGGCATCGCTTTGGGCCGCCTTGGTCCGCAACCCTCAGGGTTTCCCAGAAGCTGCTTCACGTGACGTGGCGCGTCGGCGCTGCGGGCATCCGCCCTCCCAGCCTCTGGTCTTCCGGGCATAGCATGAAATCGCAAGTTCAGCTGGTACGGCGCTTTCGACGCCTTGCCGTCTGGGCTTGAGATGTGTTCATTCCGGCGCGCCCGATCTGGTTTGTCTTCATGGCGCGACCGACCACAACAGCAAGACTGCAAGGGACCGTATCACCATGTTCACCCGCACCTGCTCCGACTCGCGCCGCGCCGCAGCTCCGCTCCATCGCCTGGCCGTAGCTGCCGCCCTGATCTGTGCCGCCGCCGGCGCGCAGGCCGAAGTGTTCACCGGCGACACCAGCAATGGCGCCATCTGGAACCGGCCTTTCGCCAGCTTCTCCGGCCTGTCCTCGGCCGGCACCGGCGTCAAGTACGAGGTGCTGCCCTTCACGGTCTCGGTGACCGGTGCCTACGACTTTTTGAACACGGCGACGGCCAGCTGGGATAACTTCACCTTCATCTACAAGGACGCCTTCAATCCGGCCACTCCCTTGGTCAACGGGGTGGTCGGCAATGACGACCGGCCCAGCATTGGTTTGTCGGGCTTCAACGTCAATCTGACGGCCGGCACCAACTACTTCTTCATCACCACCGGTTTCGACCCCAGTGAGTTCGGCGCCTACAGCCTGAATGTCAGCGGCCCCGGCAGCGTCATCACCACCCCGGTACCCGAGCCCGCCACCTACGGCCTGATGGCCTTGGGCTTGTTTGCTGTGGCAGCGGCTGCGCGACGCAGCCGTCGTGCCGACTGAGTCCGGCCCGTCCTGCCTCGCAGGTCAAGCAGCCTTCGGGCTGCTTTTTTCATGGGTGTTCGGTCTCAGCTCAGCCCTTGGGCAGATCCTGAAAGCTGGGCTCGATGGCCTGGGCATGCTGCATCAGCAGCCATGGGTCATGCCGGCTCTTGAGCGCGCGCAGTCGCGGCAGATCGGCGCCGTAGTAGGCCTTGGCCCATTGCGGCAGTTCGAGATCGGCGTAGCCCTGGTAGACCCGACCATTGCCGGCGGCGGCCACGGTGGCACGTGAGGCCTGGGCCCAGCGCCGCGCGTGGGCGCGCAGTTCGGCGTTGGAGCGCGCGCCCACCACCGCGGTGTGACGGATCATGAACTGCGCCTCGCGGTGACTGAAGGCGCAGTCGGCGTGCGGCCGCTGGTCTGACGTGGAGGTGTAGGCGCCGGTGTAGGCGCCGCCCCAGGGGATGAGTTCCAGCTCCCGGTACTGGGCATAACGACGGTCAGCGGTGAAATGGGCCAGCAGGTCGTGGATGGCGCCAGCCGGCAGGCGCTGCGCGAAGAAGCCGGATTTGGTGAACTGGTAGCCATGTTCTCGGTAGGGCTGGCTGGGTTGCCACGCCGGCTCGCAACGCCGGTCCAGGCGACCGCACAAATAGCTGGCGGCGGCGGCGGCCGGCAGGCGCCATTCACACAAAGCCTCGGCCAGGCTGCCCAGGGCGCGGCGCCACGGGGCCAGCAGGGCCGGCACCTGCTCGGCCTCGGCCAGGACCACGCCGAACAGCTCAATCAGTGGCGGGCCCTCGTCGGCATCCTCGGGGTCATCGCTCGCGCTCAGGGACAGTTCCAGGTTCACGCGCGGATCCGCCGCCGGCGCCAAGGTCTGCCAGGCCTCGATCACGTCCGCTGCGCAGTCCCAGGGCCAGCGCCCATGGACCACATTGAGGGCCTGGGCTGGCTGGGTGTCGAAGAGCAGCTCGGTGACCACGCCGAACTGCCCGGCGCCCGCCCCCCGCAGGGCCCAGAACAGATCGGCATGGTGATGCGCACTGGCTTCGACCAGATCGCCGCCGGGCAGGGCCACGCGCAGGGCCTGAACCTGCTCACAGACCAGACCGTGGCGCCGGCCCAGCAGGCCGAAGCCGCCGACCAGGGCCAGGCCACCCAGGGCCACGCCAGGGCAGCCGCCGGTGGGCAGCAGGCGGCCTCGCGAGGTCAGGAAGGCACTGGCTTCACCGGCGCTGACGCCGGGCCCGGCACGCAGGCCTTGCAGGTTCAGCTCCATGCGGCGCAGCTCACTCAGGTCCAGCACCACCTCGGCATGGCTGGACAGGTCGGCAAAGCAATGGCCGCCGCTGCGCACGGCAAAGCCCTGCTCGTGGCGGGCGAGAAAGTCGAGCGCACGCCGCACATCGCACTCGCTGCGCGCGCGCAGCCACAGCGCGGATGTGGGCAGGGGGCGGCCCGCGGCGGCCAGCTGCTTGCCCACGCCGATTTCGGCGCGCTCACCCGGGCGAAAGACCTGACCCTGCCAGCGCTGCAGCAGCGGCGACCAGTCCAGCTGAGCCGCCAGGCGCTGTGCCTCAGCCATGGGCCTCTCCCCGGCCTGCGCCTGCGTTCACATTCGAGTCCGTGTCCGGCAGGGCATGCAAGCGGTTCTGCAAGCGCACCAGCTCGGCATAGCGGCCGTTCAGGGCCATCAGCTCCTCGTGCCGGCCTTGCTCGACCAGGCGGCCGCGCTCCATGAAGAAGATGCGGTCGGCCGCGCGCACGCTGGCCAGGCGGTGGGTGATCAGCACCACGGTGCGGCCCGCGGCCAGTTGGCGCAGCGAGTCGTAGACGGCCGCCTCGGCGCGCGCGTCGAGTGGCGCGGTGGGCTCGTCCCAGATCACCAGGGGTGCATCGCGGAACAGGCCGCGCGCCACCGCCAGGCGCTGCCACTGGCCGCCGGACAGATCCTGGCCACCGCGGAAGTAACGCGACAGCACCGTGTCCCAGCCCTGCGGCAGGCCGGCGACCACCTCGTCGGCGCGGGCGCTGCGGGCGGCGGCCCGCAGGGCGCGGTCCTCGGGATCCGGGCGGGTGTGGCGGCCGATGCGCACATTGTCGCGGGCGCTGCGCGGCCAGCGCACCGGGTCCTGCAGCACCATGGCAATGCGCTCGGCGCGGCTCTCGGCTTCGAAGTCGGCCATGTCCTGGCCGTCCCAGCAGATGCGGCCTCGGTCGGGCCGGTAGAGCCCGGCCAGCAGCTTGGCCAGGGTGGTCTTGCCGCTGCCGTTCTCGCCCACCAGGGCCACGGTCTGGCCGGCCTGGATTTCCAGGTTGATGGCCTGCAGCACCGGCCGCCCCGGCTGGTAGGCAAAGCTCAGGTCCTCCACCCGTATCGTGCCGGGCTGGGCCGGTGCGGGCAGGGCGCCCTGCGGGCAGGCCGGCCGGCGCTGTTCGGCCTGGCGCAGAAAGTCCTGGTAGTCGGCGATGTAGAGGCTTTTCTCGAACAGCTCGTGGGCTGCACGGGTCAGGCGCTCGAGGGCGGCGCTGGCGCTGCGCAGGGCCAGCACGGCCGTGCCGGCCGCTGCCAGGGGCAGGGCGCCGGCCTGCAGCAGCAGGCCCAGTCCGGCCAGTGTGAGCGCCAGGCCGGCGCCGGCCAGCCAGCGCCCCTGGCTCTGGCGCCGCGCCTCGGCCAGGCCCAGGCTGACGAGATGGTCGCGCAAGGCATCGGCGCTGCGGGCATAGGCCTCGATCACAAAATCGGGCGCTTGCTGAGCGCGGATCTCGGCTGCTGCTTCGCGCTGGGTGGCCAGCTCGGCCATCATCTCGGTCTCGCGGCTCAGGCGCACGGTGGCGGCCATGCTGGCGTACTGCAAACGGGCCGCGCTCCAGACCGCCCAGGCCTGGGGCATCAGAACCAAGAGCAGCAAGGGCGGCAGCAGGGCGTGCAGCCAGGCCAGGGCCAGCAGGGCCGCCAGCACGGCGATGGCGCCGGCCAGCAGCTCCAGCGCACACTCGAGCGCGCCTTCCAGGTGCAGCACACCGCGGTCGCGGGCGCGGTGCAGCTGGTCGTAGAAACCGGGGTCGTCAAACGCCGCCAGGTCCACCCGCAGGCTGGCGCGGAACAGGCGCTCCTCGGCCAGCCGGCGCAGCTGGGGCACGAGATGGGCGCGCGCCCGCGCGCTTGCGCTTTCCAGGGCCAGGCCCAGGGCCAGCAGGCCGGCCAGGCTCAACAGATCGGGCAAGGCCGCCTGCAGGCGCTCGGCCGCGCTGCCGCCGGCCAGCAGGGGCTCCAGCACCCGGGTGCTCAGCAGCAGTGCGGCGGCGCTGACCGCGCCGACCAGCAGTTGGCTCAGCAGCAGGCCCGCACCGGCCCGGGGTGCGGCCGCGCGCAAGAGCTGCCACAGCGGCACCGCGGCCTGGGCCAGGCGCCCCAGCAGGCGGGTTGCGCTCAATCCGCCGCCGCCGGGGCGGGCGGCATCGGCCTCGTCCTGCAAGCGCCAGTAGGGGCGCTCCAGTTCCGGGCTGAGGGCGTCTCCGCTCATGCCGTGGCCGGGATCAGGATGGAGGGCAGTCGGCTGTCCGGGTGGGCGCGCAGCAGCTGGTAGGCCACGCCGCCCAGGCCTGGCATCAGGCCCGGCACAAAGACATCGCGGGCGATGCCGCAGATCGGGCCATGGGTCTCCAGGCTGCCGAGCAGGGTGGCGAGCAGCTGCTCGTGGCTCAGGCCTGCCGGGGCCAGGCCCAGATCCAGGGCGCGCGACATCAGCTCCCAAACGCCCAGATCCCCGTGACAGGCGCAGTGGTTCCAGCCCAGACCCAGGCGCCAGCTGGCAGCCGCGGCGCGGCGCACGCGTTCGGCCTGTTGTGGCTGCCGGGCCTGCGGGTCCAGATCCAGCGTCGCCAGGCCGATGCCCACGGCGCCATGGCACCAGGCGGCGGCGGTCTTGGCGCCTTCCAAGCCGCGCAGGTCCAGCCAGTTGCCGTCTTCCTCGCTCCAGAGCTGGTCTTCAAAAGCCTGGGCGGCGGCGGCGGTCTCGGCAAAGCGGGCCTCGCCGCTGGCCCGTGCCAGCTGCTGCAGGGCCCAGGCCATGCCGCTGGCACCGTGGGCAAAGCCGCCTATGCCCTCGGGCCACTGGCTGTGCGTCCAGCAGGCCAGTGTCTGGCCGCCGCGTTGCTCCAGCCTTGCCTGCGCGCAGAGCTGATCGCCGATCTCCACGGCCATCTGCAGATAGCGCGCCTGGCCGCTGCGCTGGGCCAGCAGCAGCAGGGGCGGGATGGCGCCGGCCTTGCCGCTGAGCACATCGTGGATGTCATCGGCCGCGCAAGCCTCGGGCAGCAGCTCGGCCAGGGCGCAGGCCCGCTCCAGGCATTCCCGCGGCCGCAAGCCGCCGGGCTCGGGCAGGCGCGGGGCCAGCTCGGCCAGCATCAGCCAGGCCCAGATCTGCGAGCCCAGGCCCAGGTAGGCGCCGGCAGCGGGAGGGCGGGTCTTGCCGCGCTGCCGGAAGCGCTCGGCATGGCGCTGGTCCTCGGCCCGGTGCAGGCTGTGCACCAGGGCGGGCAGCAGGGCGGCGAGGCCCGGCACTGGATCGGCGCGCCCGGCCGCTTGCTCGGCCAGATAGGCCGCCACCAGCAGGGCGATGCCGGAGAGGCCGCCGTAGAGATCCGGGTCCAGCGGCTGCACCGCCCAGCCGGTGGGGCTGAGCACCGGGGCGATCCAGGCCACGGTGGGGCCTGGGTCCTCGGTGTGGCCGCGCTCGCCCGGTGCCAGGATGGCGGTGGCGACCAGCTGGCTCATGATGGCCGCGGCCTGCTGCCGCCGCCGCGTGTCCAGCCCGTGCAGATCGAGCTGCTGCGGTGTCAGCGAGCATTCGGCCGGCATCCAGCCCTCGTTGATGAAGGCGCTGACCAGGGCGGCGCGGATGCAGTGGCGCTCCAGGTCGAAGTCGGCCGCGCGCCAGTCCTGCAGCGCTTCTTCCACCCAGTTGCCAGCGGGCAGCCAATGCGTGCCGCCGGGGCCTTGCAGGCGGCCTTGGCCGGCCAGGGCGCTGAAGCAGGGCACATCGCCCTGGCGCAGGTCTTCGACCTCGGCCGCAATCACGGCCGGGTCATTGGGAGCCATGGCCAGATGGGCCGCGGCGCGGGCCAGCAAGTCGGTGGCCCGCTCGATCGCCGGCGCTGGCCGGTGCAGAGAGACCGGGTGCCAGAGCATGCGGGCCAGCTCGGCATAGACCTCGGTGGCGCGCGGCACCACGCGGATGCGGCAGGGCTCGAAACGGCGCAGGCGCGGCGCCAGCAAGCCGTCCTGGTCCAGCGCTTGCAGCAGCCGGCTCAGGCCCTCGAAGCCCTGCAGCACCTGCGGCCAGTACTCAGCCAGATCGGGCTCGGCGCTGGGGTGGTTCTGGGCCAGCGGCGCTTCCATCAGGCGGTGGCCGATGTGGGCCTGGTCGGAGCCGCTCTGCAGGATGTCGGGCTGGGGCAGCAGCGGTTGCTGGCCAGGCAGGGCGCCGAGCGCCGAGTTGTCCACGCCGCGCCAGCCCAGACCCATGCCGCGGCCGGGCAGCAGGCCGACATTGAGCACGGTGCCGCCGACCAGGCGCGCGGCCCGGTCGGCCGCCGCGCCCAGGCCCGAGGGAATCGGCGTGGGCTTGGGTGTGAACAGGGTCTCGCAATCGACCACCACCGGATGCGGGCCGTGGGCGATCAGGTTCTCGGCATGCAGATCGCTGCCCGACAGCAGGCGCATCAAGGCCAGCCAGTGGCCGATGCCGCGGTAGAAGGCCTGCAGCTCGGCCCGACCCTGGGCATGGCGGTGGGGGATGAACTCGCTCCAGCCGCAGTCGTCATCGGCACCGCGCAGCACCCGGGGCACGCGCATGCTGCTGGGTGCTTCGGCGCGGGCTTGCAGATCGGCCTGCAGCTCGGTGATGAAATCGGCCAGGGCCTGATCCACGGCCACCGAGCGCGGTTTGTAGACCAGGCGGCCGCCCTGGCAGCGCAGCAGGGCCACGGTCTCGCCGCCGCTGTGGCTGTCACCGGCGCCGAACTCCAGCGCCTGCAGCGCGCCGCAGTCCTGGCCCAGCAGCTCGCTCAAGCCCGCCCGGTCGCGGGCAAAGCGCCGGGCAAAGCGGGCCGCACTGGCGCAGCGGGCCTCGATCAGGCCTTGCACGCGCTGGCGCAGATCGGGGTAGGGGCAGGAGGCGGGCGACTGCTCGCTGCCCCACAGGCCGACCCAGAACTCGGGCGTGGCCGCGTACTGAAGAAATTCTTGCCAGCGGCTTTCGCTGTCCTCGGCGCGCAGCTGGCCGGTGACGCGCGCGGCATTGAGCTCCAGCACCAGCAGGCGGCTGAGTTTGCTGTGCAGCTGGGCCAGCAATTGCTCGCGCGTGGCGTCGAGCAGCACCTGCGCTTCGGCAGGCTGGAATCCGGTGATCTCGCGCAGCTGGCTTGCCAGCCCATCCAGCGCGGACGGGATCAGGCAAGCCAGAACGGTGTCGAATTCACCGGCGTCTGCAGGAACAGACGCCATGGTGAATCAGCAGCACATGCGGGTGCGCGAGCCCGAGCAGGCGGTGCCGCACTTGCCCGAGATGGTGCTGGTGTCGCCGACGATGTCGGCTTCGGCGTACTCGCCGCCGATGAACAGCGGGCCGGCCGGGTTGCTGCCGTCGGCCTGGCTGCGCCATTGGGCAACCAGGGCTGCGGCTTCGCTGTCGATGTGCTGGGTAACAGTGGTGCTCATATCAAACTCCTTGTGGGGTTCAAAGTCGATGGGCTTGTGACCGAGTCCGGTGTGAACCGGCCCCAACTGGGGGCAGAAGCGGCGAGAGGCTTGTGAGCCCTCGTCTCGGCACGGGCGCATTGTTCTCAGCGAGTGAAGACACTCCCAGCTGTAAGAGTTGACAGCGGGTTAGCCCCGATGGTCGGCGGTGCAGCACCGGAGCTGCCGTGGCATCGGCGTGGTGGCCCCAGGGGCGGCCAATGGGCGGGCAGGCAAGACCTGACCCCAAGTGAAACAGTGGTGCGCATAGCGCGCGAAGCCCGGGTTCAGTTTGTGGTCTTGCCTGTCGAGGGGCGGGCGCTTGCCGAAGACAGCGCCGTCCACAGATGCTGTGCTGCGTAGGCCCGCCACGGCCGCCAGACCTGGGCCCGTTCGGCCAGCTCCCTGGCGCTGGGGCGGCTGCCTTCGAGCTTCTCGATCGCCTGCATCAGACCGACATCGGCGGCCGGGAAGGCATCGGGCTCGCGCAGCTGGCGGATGGCGATGTACTGGGCCGTCCAGTCGCCGATGCCCGGCAGCGCGCGCCACTGCGCCAGGGCGTGCTCCAGACTGTCCTGGCGTTCCAGCAAGGCCGGTGTGGCGAGGCAGGCCTGGGCCACCGCCGACAAGGTGGCGGCGCGGCTGCGCGGCATGCCCAGGGGGCCGAGATCCACCGCGGCCAGCGCGGCGGGGCTCGGAAACAGATGGCTCAGCCCGGGAAGCTCCGGGTCGGGCGCGTGGAGGGGCGCCCCGTGTTGCTGCACCAGCTTGCCACCGAGCTGGATGGCAGCGCCCACCGTGATCTGCTGGCCCAGCACGGCGCGGATGGCCAGCTCGAAACCATCCCAACAGCCGGGCACGCGCAAACCGGGCCGCTCCTGCAGCAGGCGGGCCATCAGGGCATCGCGCTCGCCCAGCTGGCTGGCGATGGTTTCGGGGTCGGCTCCCAGGTCGAACATGCGGCGCAGGCGCGCAATCACCTGGGGCAGCAGGGAGAGGTGGCTGGCGCGCAGCTGCACACGCAAGGCCTGTTGCGCGGGCGCATGGCTGACGCAGACCCGGCCCTGCTGACCGCCGATCTCCAGCACTCGCACATAGCGCCCGCCCTCAATGGCGTCGTCCACCTGCTCCAGCCCGGGAATGGCGCGGGCGCGCAGAAAGCCCAGCATGGCCGGCCAGTCGTAGGGTGGCCGGTAGCGCAGCAGCAGGCTGACCTCGCCGGCCCGCGGCGCCGGCATGCGCGCCCCGGGCCCGTGGCGCAGCGCGCTGGGCGGCCGCTGGAACAAGGCTTGAAAGACCTCGTTGAAACGCCGGATGCTGCCGAAGCCGGCGGCAAAAGCGATCTCGGTCAAGGGCAGGGCGGTTTCGCGCAGCAGTTGCTGGGCCAGCAGCACGCGCCGGGTTTGCGCCACGCTCAGCGGCGAGGCGCCGACATGCTCGGCAAACAAGCGGCGCAGCTGGCGCTCGCCCAGGCCCAAGCGATCGGCCAGTTCGGCCACGCCTGCCTCGTCCAGTGCGCCCAGCTCGATCAGCTCCAGCGCGCGCGTGACCGCATGGGAGTGGCCGCTGTTGGCCACGCCGCGCCAGGCGCTGGATTCGGGCGCAGCCTCGGGCCGGCAGCGCAGGCAGGGGCGGTAGCCGGTTTCCTGGGCCGCCGCGGCATTGGGATAGAAGCTGACGTTCTCGCGCTTGGCCGTGGGCGCCGGACAGATGGGGCGGCAATAGATGCCGGTGCTGTGCACGGCGATGAAAAAGCGCCCGTCGAAACGGGCGTCGCGGCTGGCCAGGGCGCGGTAGCAGCTGTCGGGGTCCAGGGGCAGGTCCATGGGCGAATTCTCGTGGCTTGAGGTGCTGCGCACTGGCGCTTTTCGGACATCAAGGTCGCGAACGATATTGCTGTCCGAAAGGCGCGAGCCAAGCGGCGACGCATTCGCGACCATGGCGGCCCTTTCCCCTTTCCCCTTTCCATCACCCAAGGCAAGGCCTCCGCAAGGCCTTTCAATTCCATGTTGCACACCCAAGAACCTCAGGAACAGCATCAACATCAGCAATCTGACAAGAGCGACGAGCGTGAGGCCCAGCGCCACCGGGCGCTGGAGTTCGCCGCGCTCAACCGGCGTGGCGGCTTGCTCCTGGCCAATGTCTGGGATCTTGGCTGCGCCCGGCTGTTCGAGCAGCAGGGCTTCGCTGCCCTCGGTACCAGCAGCGCGGCCATCGCCTACTCCCACGGACTCGGTGATGCCGAGCGCCTGGGCCGCGACGCCATGATGGCCCAGATCGCCACCTTGGCCTCTGCCTTGCGTCTGCCCTTGAATGCCGACATCGAATCGGGCTATGGCCCCTCGCCCGAGGCGGTGGCGTTGAGCACGGCCGCGGCCATTCGGGCCGGCGCTGTCGGCGTCAACCTGGAGGACCGGCGGCATGGCGAGGCAGGGCAGGGCCAGTACGCAATCGCCGAGCAATGCCGACGACTGGAGGCCGCGCGTGCGGCTGCCGAGCGCAGTGGCCTGCCGCTGTGGATCAACGCCCGCATCGACAGCGTGCTGCTGGCAGAAGGTCAGGATTCAGACGAGCGTCTGGCCTTGACCCTGGCGCGGGGCCGAGCCTATCTCGCAGCGGGGGCGGACATGGTGTTCGTGCCGGGCCTGCTTGATCTCGGGCAGATCCGGGCGCTGGCGACCCAGCTGGGCGGTCCCTTGAACCTGATGGCCATGCCCGGCGCGCCAAGCGCCGGCGAGCTGTTTGAGGCTGGCGCCCAGCGTGTCAGCCTGGGCCTGTGCCCCATGCTCAGCGTCATGGGCCTGCTGCGCGACCTGGGGCGTGAAGTGTTGCAGACGGGGCGCTGGCAGGTGATGGGCGAGCGCTTCTACGGCTTCGGCGAAGCCGAGGCCTTGTTTGCCGCGCCGTGATGAAGCGCGGCAGCCCGCGCTCAGCGCTCTGCCTTGAAACGACGGTGAGGGCGAAGACGCTGGGTTTGTCATCGAGCGCTGGCTAGACTGCGGGGCCAACAAGCTCACCACTCCCTCACGCGCGAGTCCGCCATGACCGTCCTGCACACCGCCCGCCTGCGCCTCGAACCCTGCCGCCCGGAGCACCTCTCGGGGCTGCACGAGATGAACCGCGACCCGGCGGTGATGCGCTACATCACGGGTCGGGCCGAGACCCTGGAAGAGACCCAGGCCATGATCGAGCGGGTGCAAGCGCGCTGGGCCGAGCTGGGCTATTCCTGGTGGAGCTTCATCGATGCGGCCAGCGGCCAGGTGGTCGGCGCCGGCTGCATCCAACATCTGGGGCGGGACCGGGCCCAGCCGCTCGAGATCGGCTGGCGCTTGCGCCAGGACCGCTGGGGTCAGGGCCTGGCCTCGGAGGCCGCGCAGGTCATGGCAGCCTTTGCCTTCGAGACCTTGCAAGCGCCGCTGCTCTGCGCGGTCTGTCACCCCGACAACCAGGCCTCTGCCCATGTGATGAAGAAGCTGGGCATGGTCTACCGCGGCCAGGAGCGCTGGTATGAGATGGACACGGCGGTGTACGAGATGGACCGGGCGGCCTGGCGAGCGCGGGCTGCGGCATGAGTGCTGCCGAGCCGACGGCGCCGTCGCTGCCGCCGCAGGCGCCCAGCTTCTGGGCTGCCTTCAAATTCTGGCTCTGGCTGGGCTGCCTGAGCTTCGGCGGGCCGGCCGGGCAGATTGCGCTGATGCACCAGGAGCTGGTCGAGCGACGGCGCTGGATCAGCGAGCGGCGTTTTTTGCATGCCCTCAACTACTGCATGTTGCTGCCCGGCCCCGAGGCCCAGCAACTGGCCACCTACATCGGCTGGCTGCTGCACCGCGGCTGGGGCGGGCTGATGGCCGGGGCGCTGTTCGTGCTGCCCTCTTTGCTGTTGCTGATCGGTCTGTCCTGGTTGTACCTGGTGCATGGTCAGCAGCCGCTGGTGGCAGGTTTGTTCTTCGGCATCAAGCCGGCCGTGACCGCTCTGGTGCTGCAAGCGGCGCATCGCCTGGGCGGGCGGGTGCTGCGCAATCGCTGGCTCTGGGCGATTGGCGTGGCGGCCTTTGTCGCCATCTTTGCGCTCAAGCTGCCTTTCCCGCTGATCATCGGCGCGGCGGCCCTGGCCGGCTGGCTGGGCGGGCGCTGGCGGCCGGATGCTTTTGCCACGGGCGGCGGCCACGGCGGCGCGCAGGCGGTCTCGGCAGGGCCGGCGCTGATCGACGACCAAACGCCGACGCCGGCCCATGCGCACTTCACGCGCCGCGGCCTGGCCCGCGTCCTGGGCCTGGGCCTGGGCCTGTGGTTGCTGAGCATGACGGCGCTCTGGCTCTGGGGCGGTCGTGAGGGCGTGCTGACGCAGATGGGCTGGTTCTTCAGCAAGGCGGCGATGCTGACCTTTGGCGGCGCCTATGCCGTGCTGCCCTATGTGTTCCAGGGCGCGGTGGAGCAGCAGCAATGGCTGACGGCCGCGCAGATGATG
This sequence comes from Roseateles sp. GW835-FHT13E02, assembly GCF_058794035.1. Lineage (NCBI taxonomy): Bacteria > Pseudomonadati > Pseudomonadota > Betaproteobacteria > Burkholderiales > Sphaerotilaceae > Roseateles > Roseateles sp. GW835-FHT13E02. The sequence continues at coordinate 44,313 of NZ_JBXAGJ010000019.1, read as the reverse complement.
GACGGCCTGGCCCTGGGCGAAAGCACGCCGGGGCCGCTGATCATGGTGGTGGCCTTTGTCGGCTTTGTCGGCGGCTGGGGCGCGCAGCTGCTGGGACCGGATGCGCTGTGGGCCGGCGGGGCGCTGGCGGCGGTGGTGGTGACCTGGTTCACCTTCCTGCCGTCTTTTGTCTTCATCCTGGCGGGTGGGCCCCTGGTCGAGGCGACGCATGGCCGCCTGGGTTTCACCGCGCCGCTGACGGCGATCTCGGCCGCGGTGGTGGGCGTCATCCTCAATCTGGCCCTGTTCTTCGCCCTGCACCTGCTCTGGCCGGAGGGTTGGGGTGGGCGCTTTGATGGCGTTTCCGCTGCGCTGATGCTGGCCGCGGCCTGGGCTTTGATGCGCTGGAAATGGGGCGTGCCCCGCGTGCTGGCGGCCAGCGCCCTGCTGGGCCTGGCCGCAAAGCATGCCGCAGCACTGATCAGTTAGCGACCAGGGCTTTCTTGATGGCGCCGACCACCAGGCTCGGGTCGTCCCACATCAGGAAGTGGTAGCCCTTGTCGCTCATCTGCAGGTTCAGGCCCTTCAGATCGGCGTACTGGCGCTCGAAGATGGCGCGGGTGCTGGCTTGGGTGCTGCCCATGCGCTCGTAAGCGGCCCAGGCGCCCAGCACCGTGGTCGGCACCTGGATCTGGCTCAGCTGGGGGCGCAGATCGGTGGTCCAGAGCTCGTACATGGCCTGGGCCGTGGTGTGGCGGTCGCTGTTCAGGCCCCACTGCACCAGGTCCTCGATGCGCTCGCTCTGACGGGTCATGCCGGCCATCATCGGTGTCAGCTGGGCGCGCAGGCCCTCGGTCGGGGCATTGCGCATGCCCTGACGCATGCCCTCGGCCATGGGTTTGACCTGCTCGACCGTGGCGGCCGGGTTCTGGATACCGGGCAGAAAAGGCAGGGAGTCCACCACCACCAGCTGCTTCACCGTCTTGCCCTGCTTGTCTGTCGCCAGCATCAGGCCCAGCACGCCGCCCAGGCTGTGGCCGACCACGGTGGCACCCTGGGGCGCTTCCTGCTGGAGCAGGGCCTGCAGCTGCCCCTTCATCTGCTGCAGAAAGTCTTCCGGCTTGCTCAGGGCCGGGCTGCCGGCAAAGCCGGGCAGCTGCACCATCAGGCAGCGCACGCCCGGTTGCAGCTGGGCGCAGGTCTCGGTCCAGACGCTGGCGGGGCTGTTCAGGCCGGGGATCATGAGCACAGGCCGGCCTTCGCCGCTGCGGCTGATCTGCAGGTCCTGGAACTTTTCCGGCGCTGCCTGGGCCGTGTGGCTGATCAGGCTCAGGCCGGCCAGGGCCAGGCTGGCGCCGATCCGGCACAGGGTGGCGCTCAGTCCGGGTGCTTGCTGCTTGTTCATTGCGGTCTCCTCTTCGTTGACTGGGAATGGAGCGCATTGTTGGCGGCCGCCGAGCGGCGCCGCGGCCCGGAGCGATGAACAGCGGATGCGGGCGACGAGTGGCTAGCCGCGGCGCTGAATGGCTCCCAGCTGTAAGAGCTGACAGTGTGAAGCCGGGCCATGCTTGCCTAGAGTGGCGGCACGCCCTGGCGCTCGGTCTGGTCTGGCGAATGACGGATCGATCGAGGGCGCTGGGTGTGCTGGATCTGCCCCTTGTTCCTCTGGTGGCGTGTTGACCTGTCTGTTGTGTTGACCCCATTTGTTTTCACCGTTACTTGGAGTGCCTGACTCATGTTTCGAACCTCTGCTGCCGCGACCGCTTCTGCCACGTCCCACAGCCCGCTGCTACCCTGGGGCGTGGCTGCCCTGGTGTGTTTTGTGGCGGGGGGCGCCCATGCCGCGGCGGCGGTCAGTGGTCTGGAGGTGCGCCTGTCGGTGGCTCAGCCGGTGCTCAAGGGCGATGTCGATGTGCATGTCAGCGTCAGCATCACCAACACCAGCCGCCAGCCGCGCCAGATCCTGCGCTCTCAGCTGCCAGGTTCGGCGCCGATGGCGGCGCTGTTTCGCATCAGCCGTGACGGCCAGCTTGTCGACTACACCGGCCCACTGGTCAAACGCGGCCCCTTGACCGAGGCCGACTACCTGAGCCTGGCGCCAGGGGAATCCCAGACCTTCGAGGCCGAGCTGACCGGCACCTACGATCTGAGCCAGAACGGCCGCTATGCCATCGAGTACATCGGTCTGGCCAAGCAGGCCGAGGCGGCCAGCGCGATCAGTGAACTGGCCCCGACCTATATCTGGCTGGAAGGGCGCAGCCCGCAGCCCGTATCGGCCCGCCCCGAGCCGTCACCGTCATTGGCCGGAAGTGTCAGCTACACGGGCAACTGCACGGCATCGCAAAAGACCACGCTGGCCAGCGCCTTCAATGCCGCATCCAACTATGCCCAGGCTGCCCAGACCTATTTGAGTGGCACCGGCTCGGGCACCCAGCGCTACAAGACCTGGTTTGGCGCTTACACCAGTGCGCGCTGGAACACGGCCAAGGCCCATTTCGTCGCCACCAATGATGCCTTCAAGAACAAGGCGGTCACGCTGGACTGCAGCTGCAAGCAGAGCTACTACGCCTACGTCTACCCGACCCAGCCGTACAAGATCTACCTTTGCAATGCCTTCTGGAGCGCACCGATGACCGGCACCGACTCCAAGGCCGGGACCTTGATCCATGAGATGACCCATTTCAATGTGGTGGCGGGCACGGATGACTGGGCCTACGGCCAGAGTGCTGCCAAGTCCCTGGCCTTGTCCAACCCGACCAAGGCGCTGGACAACGCCGACAGCCATGAGTATTTCGTGGAGAACACCCCGCCGCTGCCTTGATCGCCGCAGCGCTGGCTGCACCCGCACCCGAACCTGCACCCGCGCCGAATCCGCATGCGGCCGAGCCCGGCTTGCGGATTGCGCCCTGATCGACCCCTGAAACTTGCCCTCTCCCCTCGTTGGCCCCGTTGGCTGCCCAGCCGCGGGGCCTTTTTTTTGGGCGCGAGAGCGCTTCAGAAAGAATCGACAAAGCAAAGCCCCGGACGGCGCGATGCGCGTCTCGGGGCCTTGGGCTGCGTCCCCCAGCCAGGGGGCTCTTGCGCGCCGGTCTGCGCCGGGCTGCTGCGAAGAGCGAGACATGCCGGTCTTGCGCCGGCTTGGCGACAGGGCCGCGATGGGCCTGCTTTCCTCCGTTGTTTTCGTGCGTGCGGGCTCAGCGCCTTGGGTTGGGCCTCACTCCACGTAGCTCAAGACCACCGAACGCACCTGGTCGACGCCGATGCCGGCATCGCGCTTGAGCGCACTCAAGGCGTAGGCGCTGAGCAGCTCGTGGCCCAGTTCGGCGGCGGCGACGGGCGTGCGCACGCGCAGGCTGCCGTCTTCACCAAAGCTGAGGCGCAGGCTGCTGGTGTGATCCCCCGGCAGCACCAACAAGGCTTCACCGCTGTAGCGCAGGCCGCGCTGCGGCTCCGGCAGGGGCGAGGGCTGGCTGGAGCCGCGCACCACGGCCAAGCTGTCGCCCAGATCGGTCAGCTTGAACTGGCCCAGCGGCTCCAGCGCTTCGCTGGCGCGTTGGCTGAACAGGGGCACATCGGCCGCCAGCGCCTGCTCCAGAGGGCCCTGCGCCACGGCGATGCTGACGCGGCCGTGGGCCGACAGCGCCTGCTCGGTGTCGAAGCGGGCGACGCCGCCGCCACCCTTTAGCTCCGAGGCGCCGCCGCGGCCCAGGGCCTGGCTGCCGCCTGTGGCATCGGAGCTCAGCGTCGCAGCGCCGGGGCCGGCATTGAACGCCACCAGCGGGCTGCCGGCCGCGTTCGAGGCATCGCCGCCGAGCAGGGGGCTGGCTGCGCCTGTTGCCGCACCGGCCTGACCTCCCGAGCGCGTGCTGTTGCCCCCCGGCGGGGTGATGGAGGTGGCGGCCGTGGCATCGCTGGCCGGTGGGGCGCTGATGCTGCCGGTGGCCTGGATGCTGGCGGCGGCGAGGCTGTAGTTCTGCGCGTCGGCACCGCTCAGCTGCACGCGGCTGATCTGCACCGGCTTGTCGCTGCCCACCGCTGCATCCAGGAACTGCCCCAGCACCTGGCCTTGCACCTGATCGCCGGCCAACACGCCCTGGAGCTGCAGGGCGCCCAGGCTGGCCTGGGTGCTGCCGTCGTAGCGTTTGTCCTCGGCTTGCAGGGCCGCAGCGCCGAGTTGGCGCTGGGCGATGTCCGCCTTGGCGGCTTGCGTGCTGCTGGACAGCTGGTAGTTGCCCGCATCGGCGCCGTTCAGGGCCAGGCTCACGGTCGCGGCCTTGTCCTTGCCGGCGTTCTTGTCGGCGAACTGGGCGCTGGCTTGCAGGCCGACCTGGTCACCTCCGATCACGCCTTGCAGGGCGCCGGCCGTGACACTGGAGGCGGTGCTGCCGTCGTAGACCTTGCCGGCCACGCTGGACGCGCCGGCGGAGATCACCTTGGCCGCGATGTCGGCTTTGGCGCTCTGCGTGCTGCTGGTCAGCTGGTAGTTGCCCGCATCGGCGCCGTTCAAGGCCAGGCTCACGGTAGCGGCCTTGTCCTTGCCGGCGTTCTTGTCGGCGAACTGGGCGCTGGCTTGCAGGCCGACCCGGTCACCTCCGATCACGCCTTGCAGGGCGCCGGCCGTGACGCTGGAGGCGGTGCTGCCGTCGTAGACCTTGCTGGCCACGCTGGACGCGCCGGCGGAGATCACCTTGGCCGCGATGTCGGCTTTGGCGCTCTGCGTGCTGCTGGTCAGCTG
>NZ_JBXAGJ010000019.1:0-39501 GCF_058794035.1 Roseateles sp. GW835-FHT13E02 | reverse complement strand
GGCTCACGGTAGCGGCCTTGTCCTTGCCGGCGTTCTTGTCGGCGAACTGGGCGCTGGCTTGCAGGCCGACCCGGTCACTTCCGATCACGCCTTGCAGGGCGCCGGTCGTGACGCTGGCGGCCGTGCTGCCGTCGTAGACCTTGCCGGCCACGGTGGCGGCGTCGGCCGTGATCGTCTTGGCCGCAATGTCGGCTTTGGCGGCTTGCGTGCTGCTGGCCAGCAGGTAGTTGCCTGCATCGGCACCGCTCAGGACCAGGCTCACGGTGGCGGCCTTGTCCTTGCCGGCGTTCTTGTCGGCGAACTGGGCGCTGGCTTGCAGACCCACTTGGTCGCCGCCGATCAGGCCTTGCAGGGCGCCGGCCGTGACGCTGGCGGCGGTGCTGCCGTCGTAGACCTTGCCGGCCACGGTGGACGCGCCGGCCGTGATCGTCTTGGCCGTGATGTCGGCTTGTGCCGCTTGTGTGCTGCTGGCCAGCTGGTAGTTGCCGGCATCGCTGCCGCTCAAGGCCAGAGCGATGGTGGCGGCCTTGTCCTTGCCGGCGTTCTTGTCGGCAAACTGGGCGTTTGCTTGCAGGCCGACTTGGTCGCCGTCGATCAGGCCTTGCAGGGCTCCGGCCGTGACGCTGGCGGCCGTGCTGCCGTCGTAGACCTTGCTGGCCACGCTGGAGGCGCCGGCGGAGATCGTCTTGGCCGTGATCGTCGCCTGGGCGCTGGCCCGGTCGCTGCTCAGCAGATAGTTGCCGGCATCGGCGCCGCCGAGCGCCAGGCCGCTGATGGCCACGGCCTTGTTGCGGCCCGCGTTCTTGTCGGCAAAAGCGGCGCTGCCGCTGAGGCTCAGGGCATCGCCTGCCACCATGCCGCTGAGGCTGGAGGCCAGCAGCTCGGCGCGGCTGTTGCCGTCGTAGACCTTGTCGGCCACTTGCAGGCCGCTGGCGTCGATGCGGCGCGGGGTGATGACGCCGATGTCGGCGCTCAGCGCCTGGCTGCGGTAGCCGTAGACCGCCACGCTGCCGGCATGAGCGCTGGCCGTGATGTTCATGTGGCTGACCGAAACGGTTTTGCTATTGCCCACGTTTTTGCTGTCGTACACGGCTTGTGTGCTGCCCAGGCTCACGCTGTCGCCGTCGATGGCGCCCGTGGTGATCTGCAGCTGGTTGGCGTTCAGCGTAGCGGTGGTGTTGCCGTCGTAGACCTTGCTGACCGTGCCGCTGAGCTGGGCTTGCAGCTCCGGCGCCACGCGGTAGAGCATGCCATTGCCCTGGCCCAGCACGGTGCTGGCGCTGCTGGCGTCGTACTGCTTGAAGGCTGGCGTCAGGCCGCCGCGCACGTCTTGGCGCGGGTCGGTCGAGTAGATGCGCCAGGCGCCGTCGCTGGCCTGGACCGCGCTGCTGCCTGCGTTGTTGATGAAGTGGCGGCCAGCTTCCAGCAGCAAGGGCAGGGCAACCTTCGCGCTGTTGCTGGCGACCACCGCCTGGTTCAGCACCAGATCGCTGCTGGCGCCGCTGCTGCGTAGGTCCACGCTGCCGCTGGCGCGCACGCCGCTCAGGCCGTCGGCACTGCCCACGGTCAAGCGGCGGCTGCTCTTGAAGGCCAGGTCGCCCACATCGGCGGCGATTTCGTCCACTTGATGGGCACTGCTGCCCGGCTGGAGCTGCACGCTGCCGCTGCTGCGCAAAGCCAGCTTGGGGGCCGTCAACACGCCGAGGCCCGAGATGCCCACACCGGCCTGATCGTTCAGTGACAAGGTGTTGGCGGCCGTGACGGCTGTGTCCAGCTGCAGGCCGCCCTGGGCCGCGCTCAGGTGCAGGCTGCCGCTGCTGGTGCTGAGGGCGCCGTCCACCGTCAGGCGCTGGGCCTGGATGTCGACCTTGTTCTGCACCGCGGCGCTGAAGGCATGGGCCAGCACGGTGTCGTCGCCGGCCAGCAGGCGCAGGGTGTCCACGCCGGCCAGCTTGGCAATCGAGGCCGCGCTCAGCTGCCCGCCCGTGCCGCCGATGTGCACCGCGCTTTGCGCGCCGCTGACGCTGAATTCCAGCGTGCTTCGGCTCTGGCCGCTGAGTGCGGCGCTCTCGGCATCGAAGCCGCTGGCCGACTGCAGCTGCAGGGTGGCGCTGCTGTTGTTGAGCGCCAGCGGGGCGTTCAGGCCCAGGCGGCCCTGGGCCTGCAGCTGCACCGTCGGGCTGCTGCCGGCCTTGACCGTCAGGCCGTTCAAGCCGTCAACCGAACCGAGGCTCCAGCCTGCATGGCCCAGCTGCTGCACCTCGGTGTTGCCGCCGACGTCCAGCGCCAGGGTGCTGAAGTCGAAGCGGCTGTCGGTCAGGGTGGCGCCGGCGCCTGCGCTCACGGCAACGCGGCTGGCCGACACACCGCCGTTGACGCCGATCACGCGCTGCCCGCTCTTCAGGTGCACGGTGCTGGCCAGGGTGCTGATGTCGTTGTCAAAGACCAGATTGCCGCCATCGCTGCGCCCCACCTCCAGTGTGGCCGCGCTGATCTGGCCCAGGGTGGCGTTGTTCAGGCCGGTGCCCAGATGCAGCTCGTTGGCAGCCGTCATCTGGCGCAGGGTGACCTTGCCGTTGCCCGCGTTGGCGGTGACCGTCTGGCTGATGTTGATGGTGTCGCCGGTCAGCGTGATGCCGCCGCTGGTGTTGCTCAGGGTGCCGGCGCTGATATCCACCGTCTTGTTGACCATCTCGAACGAGCCGCTGGCGCTGAAGCTGAAGTTGCCCGGAACGCTGATGGTGCCGGTGCCGTCTTCGCGGCCGATGGTCAGGTTCTTGACGCCGGGCAGCTTGTTCAGCGTGGCCGGCGAGGCGAAGCCATTGGCATCGCCCAAGACCATATTGGTGGCCTTGTCGTAGGGCTCCAGGCGCAGCGAGGCGGTGCTCAGGTTCTGCAGCGTGGCATTGCCCCAGTCGATGGCGCCGGCGCGCAAAGTCAGCACGCCTGTGCCGGTGTCGAGGTTGACGTTCACATTGCCGAAGCGAATGGCGCCATCCGTGTCGATGCTGGCGCCGCCCTTGAAGGTGAAGGCGGTGTTGACGTCGATGTCGCCGGTGGCATGGATCTGTCCGGCCAGCACTTTGGGGCCGTTGGGCGGTGTGCGTCCGTTGGCTGCATAGGCCGCGTTCTCGTTGTCCAGGAACAAGCGGCCGTTGCCCAAGTTCATATCTGAACTTAGGGTGATGCCTTCATTGCCGGAGGCAACGTAGAGATGGCCGCCCCCCGTGTTGACCGGCGCGTTCAATGTGAAGGAGCCCCCCGTCGCAGCATCCGAGTCGGCCCAGAGCCGCACATATCCACCATGTGTGGTGATCGAGCCTCCCACCGTGAGGCCATCCGCGCCAAACAAGGTGATGGACGCATCCGCGGGTGTGCCGTTGCCGACGCTGTTCACGGCGTGCGCGGGCAAGCTGCCAACATTGGTGCCGGTTCCATGCGCGATCAAGTTCGGCGCGTTGATGATTTCGCCCGAGTTCCTGCCGCCGGCCACCATCATGATGCTGCCGCGGCCAAAGACTTCGATGGTGTTGTCTTTGTTGGCGAAACTGATGCTGCCGCTGGTTCCACCTGTTTCCACACGCAGGTTCACATCCGGCTGCATGCTGATCTTGCCGTCACCCCCGTTGAGCGTGAGGTCGCTGAAGCTGATGTTGCCGCTGGCCTGCAGCAGCACATTGGCGCTTTGGGCTTCCAGGTCCTTCTCGAACACCTCGCTGCCGCTGATGTCGCCACTGCCCGCGCCGCCCTTGACGGTGAGGGTGGCCGGGTCCAGCAACAGATCCCCCGTCCGCCCCTTTGCCGCCCGCGCATCGGTGCGGCCGCTGTAGGCCAGCTCCTGCTTGCCCGAAACTTCGGCGCGACCGCCGTTGCCGCCCTCGGCGCCACCGCGCACGTCGATGCGACCGGCGAATTCGGTGCGGCCATCGGACCAGAACACCACCTCGCCGCCGTCACCGCGCTGACCGGCGTTCTGTCCGGCATTGGCCCGCGCCTGCACGCCCGCTTCGACCTTCAGGCTTTGGGCGTTCGGGTGTTGGGCGTCCTGGCCTTGCCAGCCGCCGCCGACATGGATCTGGCCGCCGCCGCTGGCGCCGCTGGCGTCCAGCTGCGTGCCGTCGCGCAGGCTCAGCTGCGCGCCCTTCACGTCAATGCGGCCACCGCGGCTGGCCTCGCTGTGTGCGTCGAGCGTGCCGCTCAGGCTCACCTCGCCATTCGCACCGCCGTCCAGCAGGATGCGGCCGCCTTGCTGGCTCAGGCTGCTGGCTTCGATCAGGCCGCTGCTGTTGACCACGCTGGCGCGCAGGGCGCCCGCGGCTTGGGCGCTCAGCTGCACCAGGCCGCCGGCGGCGTGGATCTCGCCGCTGTGGCCGATCTGGGCTTGCAGCGCCGCGCGCTCGACCGAGAGGCTGAGCAGGCCGTCGCCGTTCAGGTCCAGGCTGACTTGTTCAGCGGCGCCGAGCAGGCTGCTGCCGCCGGGCGTGTGGATCTGGCCGCTGTTGTCCACCTGCGGCGCGATCAGTGCGACCACGCCGCCTGCGGCCTTGCTGCTCAGACGGCCGCTGTTCTCGACCTGGCCGGCCGTGCTGCTGCCCTTGAAGTGGGCGCGGCCGGCCAGAAAGTCGGCATCCGAAATGTTCAGCGAGCTGGCCACCAGGCCGCCCACATCGACCTGCGCCGTGCGGCCGAAGACCACGCCGTTCGGGTTGACCAGCCAGACCTGGCCGTTGGACTGCAGGCTGCCGAAGATGGCGCTGGCCTCGCCGCCGGTGACGCGGTTGAGCGCGATGCTTTGGCTGCCCGGTTGCTCGAAGCGCACTTGCGCGTCGCGACCGATATTGAACTGGCTCCAGTTCATGATCAGCTTGTCGCTGGCTTGCTGCACGTGCAGCTGACCCGGCTGCTTCTGCAGCAGCTGGGCCTGGCCGGCGACCACGCTGCCGCCACTGGGCAGGGCCAGGGCCGGTGGCGCCTGGGCCGCCGGGGCTTGCGCCTGCGCGCCGCTGGCCAGGACGGTCGAGAGCAGCAGGGCGCCGGAGGCGCGCTTGCCGCGGCCGGCCGTGTGTTCGGCCACGGCGACAAAGGCCTGGCTCAGCTCACTCCAGACCAGGCGGTAGCTGTGGTTCAGGGACGAGGATTTCTTGGTTTTCATGGCGTGTGTGAATTCAGGGTTCGGGCCGCCAGGCGGCGGCGCACAAGGTGAGGCGGAAAGACGGCGCGGCTCAGAAGTTCAGGCTGGCCTGCAGCCACAGGCGCGAGCGGGCGCTGCGGCCCTCAGAATCGCGGCCGTTTTGCAGGCCCTCGTTGCTGCCGATGGCGCGTGACCAGGCGGCACGCAGCTGCCATTCGCCGCCGTAGAGGTTCAGGCCCAGGCCGGCGCCGGCCAGCTTGTAGCCATTGCTCTGGCCGGCGGGCAGGGCGCCGGCCCAGGGCTGGGCATGCCGCTGGATGCGGCCGCCGTCGACAAAGGCCAGGCCCTGGGCACGCAGGCGCTCGCCGATGCGGAAGTCGTGGCGCAGTTCGGCGCTGCCCAGCCAGCCGGCGTCGCCGCTGGCCTCGCCGATGGCATAGGCGCGCACGCCGCTGGGACCGCCCAGCATGAATTTCTCCGAGGAGTCGAGGTTGCGGCCGGCAAGCTGGGCACTCAGGCTGGCATAGACCGACCAACTGCCGGCGGCATCCAGGGTCTGCAGCCGCGCCAGCCGGGCTGTGGCCTTGCTGAAGCTGCCCTGGGTGCGGGCGCTCAGGGCGTCCACGCCCTGGTCGGCGGCATTGCCGCTCAGGTCCACGCGGCCGACGCTGGCATTGATCTGCCATTCGGTCGCGCCGCCCTGGCCCAGCTCGTCCCAGCGCGAGCCGTTGATCTGGGCTTGCAGGCGATCGACCCGGCGCTGGCGCAGATTGCCGTTGGCGCTGTCGTCCTGCAGGCGCTTGCTTTCCGCATCGAGCTGGGCCCAGGCGCTGCTCATGCGGCTGCGCTGCAACGGGAAGCTCAGGCCGGCGCCCAGGCTGCGTGCCGTGCCGCGCAGGTCCAGGGCCGTCATCTCTTCGCCGACGCGGTAGCGCAGGGCCGAGGCCCCCAGGTTCAGGCGCAGGCCTTGCGGCGTCAGCGGCAGGGCGTAGCTCAGGGCGGCCGAGCGGTTGCCCTCGGTGGCGCTCAGCGACAGGCCCAGCAGATCGCCGCGCTGGGCCGGGTTGGCCCAAGCCAGCTGCGCGGCGGCGCGAGCCTGGCCGGTGTAGCGGTTGCTGAAGTTGTCGAGGCTGGCCTGGCCGCGCAGGGCCGGCTGGCCCTCGGCGCGCACCACCAGGCGGCTGCTGCCGAGCTGCTCGCCTTTTTCAAGGCTGGAGCGGGCCACCACGCCGGCCAGGTCGTTCATCAGCAGCAGGGCGCGTTCCAGATCATCGCCGCGCACCGGGCCTTCGGGCAGGGCGGCATCGGCCACGGCGCGCAGCTGCGCGTCGGGCAGGGCGCTGCGGTTGTGCAGCTGGATGCGGCCGGCGCCGCGCTCCAGCTGGCCGGCCAGCACGGCGATCTCCAGCTCGCCTTCGCTCAGGTCCTGGCGCGGCAGGTAGGCGCGAGCCAGGCTGTAGCCCTTGGCCTGCAGTTGGGCGCTGACGCGCGCGGCCAGGGCTTGCAGCTGGGCATGGTTGAGGCGCTGGCCGCGGGCATCGGCCACCCAGGACTGCAGCTCTTCGGGCGTGGCCAGGCCTTCGGCGGCGCTGAATCGGATGCGCTGGATCAGCACCTTGAAGCCCTCGCCGGCGCTGTCGGTCGCGGCGCGCGCGGCCTCGTCATTGCGCGGCTGCAGCGGGCGGGTCTGGCGCGCTTTGTTGAGCTGCTGCTGTTCGTTGAGCAACTGCCCGGCGTCGGGCGGGTTGTTGGCGGCCAGGGCGGCCTGGGTCAACAGCAGGCCGCTCAGGGCCAGGCTGAGCGTGCTCGGTGAAAACTTGAACGGGGTCGGGTGAGTGGAAGAAGAAGAAGGCTGCATGCGCTGCTTTGCTGTGCGTGTGGGTTGCGGATGCACGCTTTATCGGAGCGCTGAAGGCGCCCGGGTTTTGCCAAAAAGCCGCGCGCTTTTGCAGAAGCGGATCAAGACCCCTGGTGCCCGTTTTATGCCGGCATTGCCTGTGCGCTCTGCGATACAAACGTGGCGTGGAGCCCCGCACTGCAGGGGCGCAAGCGCAGGGGGCAGACCGCACAATGCGCGCCTATGTTTTCTGCGCCTGCTGTGTCAACGTCACTTTTCACCAAGCCGGCCAGCCCACGCCAGCCGGCGCAGGCCCCCGCCGCTGATGCCGCCCATGTGCTGCTGATCGACGATGTGCCCGAGGAGCTGCGCTGGCTGACCCAGCTGCTGCGCCCGCTCTACCGCCTGAGCCTGGCAGACAGCGCCCAGCAAGGCCTGCAGCGCGCCCAGATGCTGCGGCCCGATGTGATCCTGCTCGATGTGGGCCTGCCCGATCTCGATGGCCACGCCCTGTGCCGCCTGCTCAAGGCCGACCCGCTGACGGCCGAGATCCCCGTGCTCTTTCTGAGCGCGCACAACGCGCCCGAGCAGCGCGTGCGCGGCCTGCAGTCCGGCGCGGTCGATTTCATCAGCAAGCCTTTTTATCCCGAGGAGGTGCTGGCCCGGCTGCAAGTGCATTTGCAGCTGGCGCTGCAACGCCAGCCTGCGCCGGCCGCCCCGCCCGATGCCGCCGCGCGCCACCCCGAGCAGCCGCTGCTGGAGGTGGCCATGCGCTACATCCGCGAGCACCTGGCCGGTTTGCAAGGCGTGGGCGATGTGGCCCAGCAGGTGGGCCTGAGCGAGAAGCGCCTGCTGGCCTTGTTCCGCGAGCATCTGGGCTTGACGGTGTCGGGCTTCATCGCCGAAGAGCGCGTGCGCACCGGCCAACGCCTGCTGGCCGAGACCTTGATGAGCGTGCAGGACATTGCCTTTGCCGTGGGCTTCAACAACCCGGGCAATTTCGCCACCGCCTTCCGCGAGCGCCATGGCCTGAGCCCGCAGGCCTATCGCCAGGGCTTGCGCGAGGCGCCCGCACTGGCACTTGCGACTGATTCACCGACCGCCACGCCGCAGCCGGGTCACGCGCCTTGATGCGCCTGCTGAGGCGGCTGTGCTGGCTCGCGCCGGCCTTGACCTTTGCCTTGACCTTGGCCTTTGCCCTGCTCGGCAGTGCGCGGGCGCAGGCCCTGCCGGGTTGTGTGGCGGCGGACGGCCGCCGGCTGGACGCCGCCGCGCTGACGCCCCATCTGCGCGTGCTCGAGGACCGCGGCGCGCAGCAGAGCTGGGCGCAGGTCCAGGGGCAACCCGAGGCCGCCTGGCGGCCGGCCACGCCGGCCACCCTGACGCCCGGCTACAGCGCCTCGGCCTTCTGGCTGCGTTGGTGTGTGCAAGGGACGGCCACACCGCAGACGCTGTGGCTGCAGCTGCGCCCGGCGCGGCTGGAGCAGGTGCAGCTCTTTGCCCGGCAGCGCCTGGCCGATGGCCGTTGGGTGGATCTGCCGCCCCAGCGCGCCGGTACCGACCAGGCCTTTGATCAGCGCACACTGCCGCTGCGAGACAGTGCCTTTGCCCTGACCCTGGGCACCCAGCCGCAGGAGCTGTGGCTGCGTGCGGCCAGCCGCAGCGCCCTGGCCATGGAGCTGAGCCTGCACCCCCCGGCCGAACTGCTGCGCGAGGAGCAGGCCAGGCTCTGGGCCGACGGGCTGATCGCCGGCCTGAGCCTTTTGCTGATGCTGGTCAGCGCCATGCTGGCCCTGGCCTGGCGTGAGCGCACCTACGGCTACATCGCCCTCTATCTGATGGCCGTGTTCTTTTACGAGAGCGGCATGCGCGGCAGCGCCTTCATGCTGTTCTGGCCGCAGGCGACGGATTGGGCCGTGCGGGCGCTGGCCAGCTTTGGCGTGCTTGCGCATCTCAGCGAGGTGGCTGCCTTGATGCGCTTGCTGGACACGGCGCGCCGCCAGCCGCGTTGGCACCGCCTGATGCTGGGCGTGGCGGCCCTGGATGCCCTGGCCCTGCTGGTCTGTGTGTTCGGGGACTACCGCCTGGGCACCCAGCTGGCCGGCGTCTGCAATTTCACGCAGGGCTGCCTGATGATGGTGGCCTGCTTGCGCGCGGTGGGCCAGAACCTGCCCCTGGCACGCGCCTGGACCCTGGCCCTGGCCTGCCAGTTCCTGGGCATGATGCCGCGCATCCTGAGCCTGCTGGGCTGGCAGGCGCATTCCGTGCTCGCCGATTACGGCCCGCCTTTGGTGGGCCTGCTCGGCGTCTTGATCGTCCTGCTGGCCATGGTGGCGCGCATGCGCCAGCAGCGCCTGCAGCATGAGCAGGCGCTGGAGACCGCGGTGCAGCAGCGCACCGCCGAGCTGGCGGCGGCCAGTGCGCTGGCCCAGGCCAGCGATGCGGCCAAGGGGCGTTTGCTCGGCTACCTCGGCCATGATCTGCGCGCGCCCCTGGCTTCGGTGGTGCAGCTCACCCGGCAACTGCAGCCCGACCGTGGTTTCGAGGCCGACCGCCGCGCCATCGAGCACAGCAGCCAGCTGCTGCTGGAGATGATCGATGAGCTGCAGCGCTTTGCCCGCGCCCCCGAGGCCAGTGCCGCGCCCGAGTTGCTGCCGGCGCCGGTCTACATCCACGGCCTGCTGCGCGAGCTGGACCAGCAGGCCCAGGCCCTGGTGCGCAGCGGCGGCAACCGCCTGCGTTTGCAGATCGATGCCAGCCTGCCGCCCGTGCTGGCCGTCGATGCCCGGCGTTTGCGCCAGGCTTTGTTCAATCTGCTGTCCAACGCCGCCAAGTTCACGCGTGAGGGCTGCATCGATCTGCGTGCCGCCTACCGTGAGGGCCAGTTGCTGCTGAGCGTGATCGACCAAGGCCCCGGCATTGCCGAGGCCGACCAGGCCCTGGTCTTCGAGCCTTTTGTGCGCGCCCAGGGCAGCCAGGGCCTGCCAGGTTTGGGCCTGGGTTTGAGCATCGTGCGCCAGACCGTGCAGGCCATGGGCGGGCGCATCGAGCTGCACAGCCGCCTGGGGGCGGGCTGCCGTTTCGAGCTGGCGTTACCGCTGGCCCCGGCCCAAGAGTCCCAGGTCGCCTGGCCGCCGTTGCGAGAGCTGGGCATGTTGGGCTTGATGGGCGAGGAGGCCGGCGGGCCGGCGCGCTGGGCCCTGGTGCTGGACGCCTGCGCGGCGGCGCGCGAAGCTCTGGTCGAGCGCCTGGGCCTGGCCGGTTATGACTGCTTGCAGGCGGCCGATCTGATGCAGGCGCAGCGCGTGTTGATGGGCCTGCCGGCCGGCGCCGTGCTGGAGCTGCTGCTGGTGGAGCCGCTGAGCTTGGGCTCGGCCGGCCGCTCGGGGCTGGCGGTCGCGCAGGCCCTGGCGCCGCAGGCCCGGCTGCTCTGCTGCAGCGCCCGGCCCGAGGCCGGCGATGCGCTCTACAAGCCGGCGCCCGAAGCCCTGTGGTGGGCCGCCCTGCGCCCGGCCGCCAGCTGAAGCCTGGCCCGCGGGCGGCGCCGTTTCAGGGCGCCTTGGCTTGGATCTTGTCGTGGATCTCGCGCACCGCCATCAGGGCGGCCGAGCCGTAGAACTTGTGGAACTCGGCCACCATCTCGCCCTGGATCAGCACCGGGTCGCTGGCAGCCAGGGCGCGCGCTTCCTCGAGATCGCCGGTGGCAAAGACGAACAGCCCGCGCCAGCCGTCAACCCCGTCCAGCGGCCCGGCCACCGCCAGCTTGCCCTCGGCCGCCAGCCGGCTCATATTGGCGAAATGGCCTTTGAACATGGCGTCTCGCTCCGGGCCCGCCGCCATCTTCTTGGGCCCGGTCTTGAGGATCACCAGCACATAAGGCCGCATGCCGCGCTCGTCGGCGCCGAGGCTGCGGGCCAGGGCGGGGTCGTAGCGCGGCGCAGTCACGGCTGCAGTTTCTTGTGCGCAGGCCGGGTGCAGGGGCAGCCAGGGCAGTGCGCCTGCGCAGGCCAGAGTGAGCCAGAAACGGCCCGAATTCAGAGTGTTGAACATGGGGTCTCCAGTTCTGGGGGAGTCGGGTGGAGCGTCTCATCATGCCAAAGCGGGATGTCCCTGAGCATTCTTCTCGGTCGAACATGCACAATGCCGGCCAGAAAAATTCGCAGGGCGGGCGATCCGATCGCCCTGTGCTCAACACGACGAGGGAGCGAGCGATGCCATTTCTGGGTTTGGGTTTGCATGTGTTGCTGGCGCTGCTGTGTGGCATTCACGCCATCCGCAATGGCCAGCCGCTGTACTGGCTGATCATTCTGTTCAGCTTCCCGCTGCTCGGCAGCGTGGTGTACTTCGTGGCGATCTACCTGCCGCAGTCACGTGTGCAACGCACGGCGGGCAAGGTGATGGCCTCGGCCGTCAAGGTGCTGGACCCCTCGCGCGAAGTGCGTGAGGCGCGCTTGGCCCTTGAGGACACGCCCACGGCACAAAACCAAATGCGTCTGGCTGCAGCCCTGCTGGCGATGGGTGAGGCGGAGGAGGCCGCGCAGCGCTATCAAGCCTGTTTGCAAGGCCCGTTTGCCAGTGACCCCGACATTCGATTGGGCGCCGCCCAAGCCTGGGTGGCTTGCGAGCGCTACCAGGAGGCCTTGCCACAGCTCACCGTCCTGCGTCAGGAACGGCCGGAGTTTCGTGTCGAAGCCGTGGCCTTGCTGACGGCCCGCAGCCTGGCTGGTACCGGTCGAGCGGCCGAAGCCCGCGCGGAGCTGGAAGCCGCAGTGGCTCGGTTCGACACCTACGAAAGCCGTGCCGAATTGGCCATCTGGGCATATGGTGCAGGTGATCAGGCCCTGGCTGCGCGCTTGAGTGCCGAGCTGGACAAGCTGGCTTCGCGCAGCCATGCCCTGGCGCGCGAGCACCGCGAAGCCGTCAATCGTCGCTTGCAGGCCGCTCGCAAATCGGCGGGTGCCACTCGTGAGTGAGGACGTGACCCTACGCGAGACACGCAGCCCTTTGGCCACCGTCCAAGCCCAGCTGGACGCCTACAACGCCCGCGATATGGAGCGGCTCTTGGCCACCTACGCGCCCGATGCCGAGCAGTTTCAGCTGCATGGCGAGCGCCTGGCCCAGGGGCATGCCGAGCTGCGCGCCCGTTTTCAGCTGCGCTTTGCCGAGCCCGATCTGCATGCGCAGCTGGTCTCTCGCACGGTGATGGGGGCCATGGTGGTGGACAGCGAGCTGATCACCCGCAACCTGCCGGAAGGGCTGGCCCAGGTGGAGCTGCTTTGTATCTACGAGGTGCGCGCGGGCCTGATCCGCAAGGCCTCGTTCCACACCGGCGCGACGCGGCGGCTGCTGCCGCCGTCGGCTTGAGCCGACGCGTCCTCAAGCGGCGTCGAGGATGGGGCGCAGCAGATCGTCCCAATGCTCAAGGTCGTCGAGGCTGATTTGCAGCCAGTCGAGCGCGGCGGCGTGGTGGGCGCTCCAGTCGGCGTCTTCGCTCAGGCCTTCATGCTGGCGCATCAGATGCTCGGCCACCAGACCGGCGGCGACCAGGGTGTGGACTTCGGGCTCGATGCCGCCATGACCCAGGGACTGCAGGTCGTGGTGCAGTCGGATGCCCGCCATCAGCTCGGGCGCCATATTCCAGGCGCGCGCCAGCAGGGCGCCGGCCACGGCGTGGTCGGTGCGGTGGTTGGCGTTCTCGGTAGCGATGAAGCTGCGGTCGATGCGGGCCGCAGCTTCGACCATGGTGCTGCCGTAGCCCCGCAGGCTTTGCAGCAGCACGGGGATGCCGATGTGGCAGAACAGACCGTAGGTGTGGGCCAGGTCGGGCGAGAGCCCGGGCAGCTGGCGGGCAATGAAAGCGCAGGCCAGGGCACGCTTGGTCGAGCGTTCCCAGAAACGTGCCAGATGCGGGCTGTTGACCGGGATCGCGTTCCTCAGCAGAAAGGCCGTCATCACGGCGGCTGTTTCTTCCAGGCCGATGCGCGTCATGGCCTGGCCGACCGTGGTGCAGGGCAAGCCGTCGGACAGGTGCAAGGGGCTGTTGGCGATGCGCAGCAAGGTGGCCGACATGGCCACATCGCTGGCGGCGATGCGGGCAATCTCGTTGAGATCGGGTTCGGCGTGGGCCATGGCCTGTTGCAGGCGGGCCAGTTGCTCGGGGCAGGGCGGGATGATGATTTGTTTGAGCACACCGCTGGCGCGGGACTTGTCAATTTCTTGGCGGATTGAAGCAGTGCTCATGAACTGGGGGTGGATTTGGCGCCTGTGGCGGCGCTGGGAGGCTTGTGCAAGCGGTACAGTGGTCTGAATTATCGCCACAGGCCGGCCCGCCCGAACCCTTCTTCGCCCTCTCGAGGCGCCCTGACGCATGCAATTTTGCGTATGCAGCCCCACTGTCGATCGGTCTGGCATCTTGCCCGCCCCAGATGCGGCCCCCAGGCCTGGGGCGGGGCTGCCTGCCGGCCTGGGTCGCAGGGGCTGGAGCTGGCTGGCGGGAGGGTTGCTGGGTCTGGCCTTGATCGGTGCCCAGGCGCTCTGGCCCGACTTGGCCCAGGCGCTGGATCGCAACAAGATCATGGAGAGCGCGGCCCGCTTCGGCCCGCGCACGGCCGGCGAGGCCGAGCAGCTCTTGCAGATGATCGACCGCGCCACCGCGACGGAGGAATTGCCGCGCTTGAGCCTGGTCAACAGCTTCGTCAACAAGCACCTGAACTTTCGCGACGACAGCGAGGTCTGGGGCAAGATCGATTACTGGGCCACACCGCTGGAAAGCCTGGACAAGGGCCGCGGCGATTGCGAGGACTACGCCATCGCCAAGTATTTCAGCCTGCTCCATGCCGGCACGCCGGTGGCCAAGCTGCGCATGGTCTATGTGCGGGCCCAGCTGGGCGGGCGCTCTTTGGCGCACATGGTGCTGGCCTACTATGCCGAGCCGGGCGCCGAGCCGCTGATTCTGGACAACCTGGTGCCCGAGGTCCGGCCCGCGTCGCAGCGGCCCGATCTGCAGCCGGTCTTCAGCTTCAATGGCGAGGGCCTGTGGCAGGGCGTGGGTGCCACCTCGGCCGGTGACCCGCTGGCGCGCTTGTCGCTGTGGCGCGATTTGCTCAGCAAGGCGCGGGCCGAAGGCTTTTGAGATGAAGACGACGATGATGTTGACCCCGCCCATTCATGGCCCATTCGCCCGACCGTCCCGGAGGAGCCTCTCATGTCATTGATGCGTCAAGTCTGGCTGCTGGTGCTGGGCGTGGTGCTCGCTTCGCTGCTGGGCGCGGCGGCGGTCAGCACCATGTCGACGCGCCAGCTCTTGCAGACCCAGCTGCAGATCAAGAACAGCGACAACGCTGCCGCTTTGGCCCTGGCCTTGTCCCAGCAGCGTGGCGATGCGGAGCTGATGCAGCTCCTGATTTCCGCCCAGTTTGACACCGGCTATTACGAGAGCGTGGTCTGGCGCCACGCCGATGGCAAGCTGGCCTTCGAGCGCCGCGCGCCGGCCCGGGCCAGTCAGGCCCCGGCCTGGTTTGTGGCCCTGAGCCCGATCACGGTGCAGCCCGGCGTGGCCCAGCTGTCCAATGGCTGGAACGCCATCGGCTCGGTCGAGGTGCGCAGCCACAGTGCCTATGCCTATGACGAACTCTGGCGCAGCGTCACCCGCATGAGCGCCTTGCTGCTGGGCCTGGGTGCGCTGGCCAGCCTGGGCGCCTACCTGGCCCTGCACCGCATCCGCCGGCCGCTGGACAACGCCGTGGCCCAGGCGCGTGGTTTGATGGAAGGCCAGTTTGCGCAGATGGAGCTGCCCCATGTGCCCGAGCTGCAGCGCCTGACCGAAGCGATGAACGCCATGGTGGCGCGGGTCAAGCTGATGTTCGAGGCCCAGGGCGAGCAGCTCCAGGCCTTGCGCCTGCAGGCCCATTGCGATGGCCTGACCGGCATGAGCACGCGCAAGCATTTCCTGGCCGAGCTGGAATCGGCCCTGACACGCGACGAAGGCCCGGCCCGCGGCGGCCTGGTGCTGCTGCGCCTGCGTGATCTGGCCCTGCTCAACCAGCGCCTGGGTCGGCCCGCGGTCGACCAGGCGCTGCTGACCCTGTCGCGCGCGGTCAAGGCCTACCCCGACCGGGTGCGCGGCTGCCTGGCAGGCCGCCTCAACGGCTCCGACTTTGCGCTCTGGCTGCCCGCGCCCGATGTGGCGGCCGAGACGGCACAGGCCCTGGCCGACGCGCTGCGTCTCAGCCTGCCGGCCTTCGGGCCGGGCATCCAGGTCTCGCTCGGTGCGGTGGACCTGCCGCGTGAGTCGGCCTTGGGGCAGTGGTTTGCTGAAGCCGACAAGGTCTTGGCGCGCGCCGAGACCCAAGCGGGTTTTGTGGTCGAGTTCCACCGCGGCGCGGCGTCCGGCGAGGCCGGCAAGTCCAGCAGCAGCGCCGGTGCGCAGGGCGAGCAGGCCTGGCGTGCCCAGATTCTTGACGCGCTGAAAGAGCGCCGCGCTCGCCTGAGCCAGTTCCCGCTGCTGGACCGCGACGGCCGACTGCTGCATCTGGAATGCCCGCTGCAGCTGCAGATGGAGGCCGATGGCCCCTTTGAACCGGCGACGCGCTGGCTGCCGCTGGCGGTGCGCAGCCGCCTGACGGCCGAGGTGGACCTGCTGGCGGTCAGCCTGGCCCTGGAGGCCATCAACCGCGATGGCCAGGCACGTTGCGTCAATATCGCGCCGGCCAGCCTGCTCGATGGCAGTTTTGTCGCCCGGGTGCGCGAGCAGGTCTTCCAGGCGCCGCAGGCGGCGCGCAAGCTGGGCCTGGAGCTGGCCGAGACCGCCGCCGTCCAGCACTTCGATCTCCTGCTGGAAATGGGGCGGCAGCTGCGCCCGCTGGGCGTCAAGCTGGGCCTGGAACATGCAGGCGCCGGCCTGGCCCAGGTCGACCGGCTGTACCAGGCCGGGCTCGATTACGTGAAGCTGGACGCCTCGGTCGTCAGCGGGGTGTCGGGCGATGCGGCGCGCGCCGCGTTTGTGCGCGGCATGCTGGTGATGCTGCGCAGCCTGGCGCTCAAGGTCTATGCCGAAGGCCTGCGGGACGGCATGGACGTGCAGGCCCTGTGGGACTGCGAGGTGGACGGCGTGACCGGACCCTGGGCCACGGCGCAGGGCGGCAAATCCTGAACGGCTGCCGCAGGGGCGGCGCAGTCGTGGCTCAGTCGCTGCTCAGTAGCTGATGTCGCCGCAGTGCAGGGGAAAGCCCTGGCCGGCCCGCCAGTCGGCGAAGAAATGGCGCAAGGTGTCGCGCACCGTGTGGAAGGCGATCTCGTCCCAGGGCAGCTCGTGCTCGTGGAAGAGCCGGGCTTCCAGCGTCTCTGGGCCGAGGTTGAAGGAGGTGGAGAGCAGGCGGGCGCGGTAGAACAGGTGGATCTGCCCGGCCTTGACCACATTCATCAGGCCGTAGAGGGGGCCCAGCTCGATCTGCGCGCCGGCTTCTTCATCGGTCTCGCGCAGGGCGCCTTGCTCGGTGGTTTCGCCCAGCTCCAGAAAACCCGCCGGCAGCGTCCATTTGCCCAGGCGCGGCTCGATCGCGCGGCGGCACAGCAGCACTTGCACGCCGCCCCCGGCGCCCTCCCAGATGGGCAGGGTGCCGACCACATTGATCGGGTTTTCGTAGTGGATGCTGGCGCAGCTCGGGCAGGTGGCGCGCTCCCGGTTGTCGTCGGCGGGCACCTGGTAGCGCACTTCGGCACCGCAGCTGGGGCAAAACTTGAAACGTCGGGAGAGCCACATGCGGATCAGTTTATCTGTTTGCCCATGGCATCATCGGCGCCATGGAACTCTTCAACTACTTCCGCTCCTCGGCCTCGTATCGCGTGCGCATCGCGCTGGCGCTCAAAGGCCTGGATTACGACTACCGCGCCGTGCACCTGGCCAAGAACGAGCAGTTCGACCCGGCCTATGCCAGCGCCTCCATGTCCAAGCTGGTGCCCTTGCTGCGTGACGGCGATGCGCTGGTCAGCCAGTCCATGGCCATCATCGAGTACCTCGATGAAACCCACCCCGAGCCGCCGCTGCTGCCGGCCGATGCCCTGGGCCGCGCCCAGGTGCGCGCGCTGGCGCAGGACATCGCCTGCGAGATCCACCCGCTGAACAATCTGCGCGTGCTGCGCTATCTGGGCAAGGACCTGGGCCTGGACGAAGACACCAAGAACCGCTGGTACCGCCACTGGGTCGAGGGCGGTCTGGAGGTGGTGGAGCAGCGGCTCAAGGCGCACGCCGGCCAGTTCTGCCATGGCGACACGCCGGGCCTGGCCGATTGCGTGCTGGTGCCGCAGATCTTCAATGCCAAGCGCTTCGACTGCCGCCTCGACCATGTGCCCGAGGTGATGCGCGTGTTCGGCAATTGCATGGCCCTGGATGCCTTCGCCAAGACCCAACCCTCGGCCTGCCCCGATGCCGAGTGACTTGAAGCCGGCGGCGCTGCACCCGGACTGGCTGCAGCCGGATTGGCAGCTGCCGCCCTCCTGGCCCCCGGTTCGCGCTTTCATGACCACGCGCGCCGGTGGCCTCAGCCAGGGCAGCCATGCCAGCATGAATGTGGGCAGCGCGGTCGGCGATGAGCCCGCCGTGGTTCAGGCCAATCGGGCCCTGGTGGCCCAGGCCCTGGGTGCCCGGCCGGTGTTCCTGAAACAGGTGCATGGCGCCGATGTGCTGCGCCTGAGTGCCGATCATGTCGAGGGCGTGGAGCCGCCGGTGTCCGATGCCAGTGTTTCCCGCACGCCCGGGCTGGCCTGCGCCATCCAGGTGGCCGATTGCCTGCCGGTGCTGTTTGCGGCGCCGGGTGCGGTGGGTGGCGCCCATGCCGGCTGGCGTGGCCTGGCCGCCGGGGTGCTGGAGCACACCGTGGCTGAAGTCTGCGCCGCCGCCGGCTGCGCGCCGGCCGAGCTGCACGCCTGGCTGGGCCCTTGCATCGGGCCGCAGCAGTTCGAGGTGGCGGCCGAGGTGCTGGCGGCGTTTGGCGCCAGCCCGCAAGCGCCCGGCGAGGCCTTCGTCTACCGGCCGAATGCGGCCGGCGAGGCGCGCTGGCTGGCCGATCTGCCGGCGCTGGCGCGGCAGCGCTTGCGTGCAGCCGGAGTGCGGGCCCTCAGCGGCGGGCGCTGGTGCACGCTCAGCGAGCCATCAAGGTTCTTTTCCTACCGGCATGACGCCCGGGCTGGCCGCATGGTGGCGGTCGTCAGCCTGCTCTGAGGCGGGGGCGGCGGTGCGCGCCAGCGGGTCCAGCGGCATGGCCTCGGTGGGCTCTTGCGGGAAATCGATCTGGGCCTGCATTTGCTCCTGCTTTTTTCGCGCGGCCTTGCGGGCTGGCGAGCCCAGCACGTACAGCACAATCGAGATCGGCAGCAGGCCGTACAGAACAAAGGTGATGACAGCACCCAGGATGCTGCCCTGGCTGCTGGTGGCTTCGGCCAAGGCCATCATCAAAGCGACATAGCCCCAGGCAATTGCGATCAGATACATGAAATGTCATGGCAAGGTAAGCGGGCGAGCGTACAACATCGTGTGCGCTTTCTCACGCCTCGCGCCCATGTGTCTTTGCACGTTGTGGGTTTGAGGCGGCCTGTGAACCCTGTTCCGATACCTGTTCCCCGTGTTCCGCTTGCGAGCGTCAGAGGAGATTCATGACAAGGAAGAACCCGGCCACACCGGCCAGCCCCGCCCCAAAATCCGCAGTGAAGAGGGCTGCAGTGAAGCGTGCTGCCGTGAAGAAGGCCGCCCAGCCCGCCGCGGCCGTGAAAGCGGTCGCCGCCAAGAAAAAGGCCGCTGCCGCCGCACGACCGGCGCCGACCTCTGCGCCTGCTTCCGCTCCAGCTTCTTCGCCAGCATCCGCTCCTGCCGCTTCCGCTGCCCCGGCCGCCGACTTTGGTGCCGGCCTCGGCGAGATGTGGTCCACGCTGGCCGGCCTGCAGATCCCGCCTCAGGCCTTGAGCGAGCTGCAGAGCAATTACCTCAAGCAGGCGACCGAGCTGTGGAACTCTTCCCTGCCGGCCCTGGGTGCCGGCATGGGCGCCATGTTTGGCGCCGCCGGCGGTGAAGCCGCCCCGGAGGCGCCGGCCAAGCCCAAGTCCCTGGGCGATCGGCGCTTTGCCAGCGAGGCCTGGACGGCCAATCCGGCCTCCAGCTTTCTGGCCCAGCTCTACCTGCTCAATGCCCGCACCCTGCAGCAAATGGCGGACAAGCTCGAAGGCGAGGCCAAGACGCGCGAGCGCATCCGCTTTGCCGTGCAGCAGTTTGTCGACGCCGCGGCACCCAGCAACTACCTGGCCCTGAACCCCGAGGCGCAAAAGCTGGCGCTGGAGACCCAGGGTGAGAGCATTGCCAAGGGCATGCAGCTGCTCTGGGCCGACATCCAGCGCGGCCATCTCTCGCAAACCGATGAGAGCGCCTTCGAGGTGGGCCGCAATGTCGCCACCAGCGAAGGCGCGGTGGTGTTCGAGAACGACTTCTTCCAGCTGATCGAGTACAAGCCGCTGACCGCCACCGTGCACGAGCGGCCTTTCCTGCTGGTGCCGCCCTGCATCAACAAGTACTACATCCTCGATCTGCAGCCCGAGAACTCCCTGATCCGCTACGCGGTGGAGCAGGGCCACCGGGTCTTTGTGCTGAGCTGGCGCAACCCCGATGCCTCCTGCGCCGCCTGGACCTGGGACGAAGTGATCGAAAACGCGCCGATCAAGGCCATCGAGGTGGTGCAGGACATCACCGGCGCCGATCAGATCGACACCCTGGGCTTCTGTGTCGGCGGCACCATCCTGGCCACGGCCTTGGCCGTGCTGGCAGCACGCGGCCAACAGCCGGCCTCCAGCCTGACCCTGCTGACCACGCTGATCGATTTCTCCAGCAATGGCGTGCTCGATATCTTCATCGACGAGGCCATGGTCAAGATGCGCGAGATGAGCCTGGGTGACAAGAGCATGGGCAACCCCAAGGGCCCAGCCTTGCTCAAGGGCCAGGAACTGGCCGCCACCTTCAGCTTCCTGCGCCCCAATGATCTGGTCTGGAACTATGTGGTGGGCAACTACCTCAAGGGCGAGGCGCCGCCGGCCTTTGACCTGCTGTACTGGAACGGCGACTCCACCAATATGGCCGGCCCCATGTACTGCTGGTACCTGCGCCACACCTATTTGCAGAACGAGCTGAAGGTCCCGGGCCGATTGACCGTCTGTGGCGAGAAGCTGGACCTGGGCCTGATCGAGGCGCCGGTCTACATCTACGGCTCGCGCGAGGACCACATCGTGCCCTGGGATGCCGCTTACCGCAGCACTCAGGTGTTCAAGGGGCCCAAGCGCTTTGTGCTGGGCGCTTCGGGCCATATTGCCGGGGTCATCAACCCGCCGGCCAAGGGCAAGCGCAGCCATTGGCTGGGCAAGACGGCGGCCTTGCCGACCGAGTCGGCCCAGTGGTTCGAGACTGCGGTGGAGCACCCGGGCAGCTGGTGGACCGATTGGGCCGCCTGGCTGGCCGGGCATGCCGGCCGGATGGTGGCGGCACCCAAGGGCCCGGGCAACCGGCGCTACCCGGTGATCGAGCCGGCGCCCGGGCGTTACGTCAAACAGAAAGCCTGAACTCAAACAGGACCGTGTGCCTCCGGCGCCGGTCCTGTTTTTTTATCCCGGATGCGGAGTGAGCGATTGCCTGCATCTTGAAACCTAGTTGAAACCCTGATCTGCTAACCTGTTATCTGTTGGTGCTTGATTCGCGGGCGCTGGCCAGAGGCAGTCTCACCCTGGAGTTGGAAAATGACCGATATCGTGATCGTGGCGGCGGCCCGTACCGCCATTGGCAAGTTTGGCGGCAGCCTGTCCAAGACCGCAGCGCCGGAGTTGGGCGCGGTGGTGGTGAAGGAGTTGCTGCGCCGCAGCGGCCTGGAGGGCGGCCAGATCGGTGAGGTGATTCTGGGCCAGGTGCTGACCGCCGGCTCGGGCCAGAACCCGGCCCGCCAGACCGTCATCAAGGCCGGCCTGCCGAACAGCGTGCCGGCCATGACCATCAACAAGGTCTGCGGCTCCGGCCTCAAGGCCGTGATGCTGGCGGCCCAGGCCATCCGTGACGGCGACAGCGAGATCGTCATCGCCGGCGGTCAGGAGAATATGAGCCTGTCCCCGCATGTGCTGCCCGGTTCGCGCGACGGCCAGCGCATGGGCGACTGGAAGCTGGTGGACACCATGATCGTGGACGGCCTCTGGGACGTCTACAACCAGTACCACATGGGCATCACCGCAGAGAACGTGGCCAAGCAGTACGGCATCAACCGCGAAGCGCAGGACGCGCTGGCCCTGGCCTCGCAGCAAAAGGCGGCCGCCGCACAGGATGCCGGCCGCTTCAAGGATGAAATCGCTGCGGTCACCATTCCGCAGAAGAAGGGCGACGCCATCGTCTTCGAGGCTGACGAGTTCATCAACCGCAAGAGCACCGCCGAAGCCCTGGCCGGCCTGCGCCCCGCCTTCGACAAGGCTGGCAGCGTGACCGCTGGCAATGCCTCGGGCCTGAACGACGGCGCCGCCGGCCTAGTGCTGATGAGCGCGGCCAAGGCCGCGGCCCTGGGCCTGACGCCGCTGGCGCGCATTGCGTCCTACGCCAGCGCCGGTCTGGACCCGTCCATCATGGGCATGGGCCCGGTGCCCGCCGCCCGCAAGGCCCTGGAGCGCGCCGGCTGGAAGGCCCAGGATCTGGACCTGCTGGAAATCAACGAAGCCTTTGCCGCGCAAGCCTGCGCCGTGCATCAGGAAATGGGCTGGGACTTGAGCCGCGTGAACGTCAACGGCGGCGCCATCGCCCTGGGCCACCCGATCGGCGCCTCGGGCGCGCGCGTCCTGGTCACCCTGCTGCACGAGATGCAGCGCCGGGATGCCAAGAAAGGCATCGCCTCGCTGTGCATCGGTGGCGGCATGGGCGTGGCGTTGACGGTCGAGCGTTGATCGTTCCCCCGGCAAACCCCACTAGGGCCAACCCCGCTTGACCCCGCCCGGGGCTTGCGGGACGCTTTGATCGCGTCTTTGGCAACACACAACAGCAGAGGTCCGGTCGCCGTGAAGGACGCGACGGCGGTGCGGACTCACACGTTCAAAGCCATGGAGGCAAGGAGTTAGATATGAGCCAGAAGATTGCATACGTCACCGGCGGCATGGGTGGCATCGGTACCGCCATGTGCCAGCGCCTGCACAAGGAAGGCTTCAAGGTCATCGCCGGCTGCGGCCCCAGCCGTGATTTCACCAAGTGGATCAACGAGCAAGCCGCCCTGGGTTACACCTTCCACGTGTCGGTCGGCAATGTGGCCGACTGGGATTCCACCGTCGAGGCCTTTGCCAAGGTCAAGGCCGAGCACGGCCCCATCGATGTGCTGGTCAACAACGCCGGCATCACCCGCGACGGCATGTTCCGCAAGATGACCCGTGCCGATTGGGACGCGGTGATCGACACCAACCTGAATTCCATGTTCAACGTCACCAAGCAGGTGATCGAGGACATGCTGGATCGTGGCTGGGGCCGCATCATCAACATCTCCTCGGTCAACGGCGAGAAGGGCCAGTTCGGCCAGACCAATTACTCGGCCGCCAAGGCCGGCATGCACGGCTTCACCATGGCCCTGGCCCAGGAAGTGGCCAGCAAGGGCGTGACGGTGAACACGGTCAGCCCCGGCTACATCGGTACCGACATGGTCAAGGCCATCCGCCCCGACGTGCTGGAGAAAATCGTCGCAACCATCCCCATCAAGCGCCTCGGCACGCCCGAGGAAATCGCCGCCATCGTCGCCTGGCTGGCGGGCGAAGACTCCGGTTTTACCACCGGCGCCGATTTCTCCTGCAACGGTGGATTGCACATGGGGTGAGTCGCGAGCGAGGACAGTCCTGAGGACTGTCCGACCCGTGACGAACGACAGCCCACGTCTTGCGTGGGCTGGCTGGGGAGAGAAAGGGACAGGCTGCAGCCCTGCGGCTGCAGCCTCGCCCTGATCACGCCAGGCCGCGTCTCGCGCGGCCTGGCCGGGGTGGTGGAGTCCAGGCGTCCACCATCCGCTTGAGTCAGGGACCCTGGTGACTCGCGGATCGAGTCAAAGAAGAAAAGCGCCCGAACTCGAACCCCGGGCGCTTTTCTGTTTCCCGCTAAGCCTCGCGGCGCGGCGCCCGCAGCGCCCGCATCAACTCCCCCGGCGAGCGCCACACATAGCGCCACTCCGCCGCTTCGCTGCCATCTTGCAAGGTGATCACCACCCGCTCGGCCGGCCGTGCGCCCAAGTGCTCGTAGACCGCGCGGGCGGCCGTGTTGGCCTCGAACACCCAGAGGTACAGGCCCAACTCGCTCACATCACCGAGTTTCTGCAGGAAGTGTTCGCTCAAGGCCGCCAACAGTCTCCGGCCGATGCCCCGGCCTTTCTGATCGGGCCGCACATGGAGGTTGTCCAGCAGGCTGCCCCACTGCGCATCGAAGGCGGGAAAGGCAAAGGTGAAGCCTAGCGCCTCGCCCGAGGCCTCGCGTGCGATGAAGCCAAAGCTGCCCGGCGATGGCTCGCTGATCAGGCGCCGGGTCCACAGGGCCTGGCGGGTTTCGACCACCCGCTCGCTGTCCAGAAAGGCATCGCTGAAGATGCCGCGATAGGCGCTGCGCCAGCTCTCGCGGTGCAGACGGGCCACATCGGCTAGGTCCTGGGGGCGGATGGGGTGGATGGAGATCATGGCGTGGTGGTGGGTGCAGTGTTGGCGCCGGCCTCAGTGTCAGCGCGCAGCCGCTGGATCAGAAAAGCCAGCACCTGCTCGCGGTAGGCCTCAGGCGCAAAAGCCTGCAGGTCGGTGTGATGAGCCCCGTCCAGCAGCCACAGCGCGTGCAATTGCGGCGCGGCCGCGGCCATGCGGCGGGTTTCGGCAGGCGGTGTTTGCGTGTCCAGCTGCCCGCCCGCCACCAGCACCGGCGTCTCGCCGAGCTGACGCAACGCCTGCACGGGCTGCAGCTGCGAAGGTTCCACGCCGAGGCGCTGCGGCAGCTGGCTCAGCAGCAACGGCGTCAGGCCTTGACTCAAGATTTCACCGATGCGCACGCGCAGGCGGTTGTGCACCGCCTCCTCGATGGTCGGGTAAACCGATTCCAGCGCCACCGCTTGCAGCGGCCCGCGCTCTTGAGGTGACAGGAGCAGCAGGGAGGCGCCGCCCAGCGAGACGCCGATCACGCCCAGTTTCTCTTGCGGCAGCTCGCGGCGCAGAAAGCTCAGCGCCGCGGCCACGCCTTGCGATTCACGCCAGCCAAAGCTGATCCGCTCGCCACTGCTTTCGCCATGCGCCGGCAGATCGATCAGCAGCACGCCCAAGCCCGCCTCATGCAGCAGGCGCGCCCGGGCCAGCATCTGGCCGCGATGGCTGCGCACGCCGTGCAGCAGCAGCACGGCGCCGCGCCCCGGCTGGCCGGGGGAGAACCAGCCGCTGACCTGGCCGGGCGCTTGCTCCCCCGCCGCATCGGGGATGGGCTGGGGGACGGGGATGCGAACCGCGCGCGCTTGCAAATCGGCCGGCGGCGGACCCAGGCTGGCACGGGCGGGGCGGCTGAGTTGCTCGCCGGCGATCCAGAGTCCCGCCCCAGTCAAGACGCTCAGCATCACGAGTGCCAGCGCGCCGCGGCGCCACCGAGGCCCAGACCTGGTCGCTCCGCTCATTGCGGCTCCAGCACGATCTGCTCCTGCGCCGCGCCCAGGCTGAGCCGGCGGATGCGCAGCCTGGCCTGAGCTTTGGGCAGGCCGCTGCGGGCATGTTCATCACTCAGCTCCAAACGGCCATGGGCCAGGGCATGCAGCTCGACATGGGTCAGCTGATCCCCGAGGGCGAAGACCAGGGCCTGATGGTCGGCCGGTACGGCCGGGTAGCGGATGATGCGGCCACAGATGTTGCGGCCCGCCTGGATGAACTCGCAGATCGCGTCCCGCGTGCTGCCGGGTTCGAAGCGGTAGACCCGGTCCCAGCCAAAGCTGGTCAGCCGGGCCAGTTCGACATGCTGGGCGGAAGGGTCACGGGTGATCTCGCCGATGCGCTGGCTGATCTGCCCTGTGCCGGCACCGAGCTCGCTGCAGGCGATCAGCAGCAGGGAACTCAGTAGCAGGGCGCTCAGACCGGTGATCCAGGATGTCAGTTGCCGTGCGCTCAGGCGCGGCGGGGTGAAATGAAAGACTCTGAGCATGGCAGGCGAGAGGAGTGCTTGAAGATGAGAATGCCGCAGACCTGCAGCATTCTCGCCCGCTCTCCGGCCAGGCTCGCAAACCTTCAGATTCAGCGGCCTTGGTAGTCCACCGCAAACACCGGCTTGCCGCCGCACCAGACGCGCTCCACCGCCGCCTGACCGCCGGGCCGGGCCACGCTGATCAGGTCGGCGCGCAGGCCGACCGCGATCTCGCCGCGGTCGTTCAAGCCGGCGGCGCGGGCCGGGCCCAGGCTGACCAGGCGGGTGGCTTGGGGCAGGCCCAGGCCTTCGCGATGGACCAGGGCGTCGACGGCGGCCAGCATGGTGGCGGGCGCGTAGTCGGCGCACAGGCAGTTGGCCACGCCGGCGTGGATGGCGTCGAGCGCGCGCATATTGCCGCTCTGGCTGCCGCCGCGCATGACATTGGGCGCGCCCAAGATGGTGGCCAGTCCAGCGGCGTGGGCGGCGCGGGCGGTTTCCAGATTGATGGGGAACTCGCTCATGCGGGCGCCCAGGCTCTTCATGGTCAGCACGCGCTGCGGGTCGTCGTCGTCATGGCTGGCGGTGGGCACGCCGCGCTGCTTGGCCCGCTCCATCACGGCCAGCACGCGTTCGTCGGCGCTTAGCCGGGCCTGCATCTTTTCCTCGGCCATTTGCAGGGCGGCTTGCTGGCTGCTGCCGTGGTTGCCCATCATGTAGGCGACATAACTGTCCAGATGCTTGAACTGGCCCTGGCCCGGGGTGTGGTCCATGATGGAGAGCAGATCGACGCCGCCTTCGTCCAACAGCCCCAGCACATGGGGCAGGGCGCTGAGGTCGGTGATCTCGTAGCGCACATGGACGCGGTTGTCGATCAGCTCATGGGCCTTCAGGCGGCGCAGGGCGCGGACCAGTTCGGTGGCCGTCTCGTTGTTGCGCACGCCCCATTCGGCATGAGCAAAAGACAGCGCATGGTAGGGCGTGGTGATGCCGGCCGCGGCATTGCGGCGATCGATGTTGATGCAGGCGAAGTCCAGGGGGAAGAGCACGCGGGCGCGCGGCTCCACCTCTTTTTCCACCGCGTCGCAGTGCAGGTCCACCATGCCGGGCAGCAGCCATTGGCCGCACAGGCTCAGCTCGGGCGCGCCGCCGCCGGACTCGGGGTTGATGGCGGCGATGCGGCCGTCGGCGCCGATCAGCAGCGAGGCGTCGTGCAGCTCCTGCTCGGCCAGGACGATGTGGGCATGGGTGAGGTAGAGCGGGGAGGCGGTGTTCATCGTGTGCACTTCTTTCGTGGGCAATGCTCAGGCGGCCATCGCCATCTCGGCGTGGCTTGCGGCTGAGCTCAGGGCTTGCAGGGGAAGGCGCTGCGTGGCCACGGCCTCGCGCACCTCGGCATCATGAAAAATGCCGACCATGGCCTGGCCGGCGGCGCAGGCCTCGCGGATCAGGGTGATGACGACGGCGCGGTTGGCCGCGTCGAGCGAGGCGGTCGGTTCGTCCAGCAGCAAGAGGGGCTTGGGCGCGATGAAGCCGCGCGCGATATTGACGCGCTGCTGCTCGCCGCCCGAGAAGGTGGCCGGCGGCAGGCCCCAGAGCCGCTCGGGCAGATTCAGCCGCGCCAGCAGTTCGGCCGCGCGCTGCATGGCCTCCTCGCGCCCGGCGCCCAGGGCTTGCAGCGGCTCTGCCACGAGGGCCTGACTGCTGACGCGCGGAATCACGCGCAGGAACTGGCTGACGTAGCCGACCGTGTCGCGGCGCAGGGCCGTGAGCCGCTGCGGGCTGATGCGGCAGAGGTCCAGGGTTTCACCGCTGTCCGCCGCGCGCAGCAGGATCTCGCCGCTGCTGGCCAGGTAGTTGCCGTAGAGGCAGCGCAGCAGGCTGCTTTTTCCCGCGCCCGAGGGGCCGTCCAGCACCAGGCAATCCCCGGCGTGAACCTCAAAGGACACCGCGTTCAGAACCGGCAGCTCCAGGCCGCCTTGCTGGTGCAGGGTGAAGGTCTTGCTCAGGCCGCGGACTTCAAGAACGGGCTGCTTGTGGGTTTGCATGTCTCGTGGTTCCTTTATGCGGCCAATACCGAAGACACCAGCAGCTGGGTGTAGGGGTGCTGCGGGTCGTCCAGCACCTGGTCGGTCAGGCCGGTCTCGACGATGCGGCCGTGGCGCATGACGATCAGGCGCTGGGCCAGCAAGCGGGCCACGGCCAGATCGTGGGTCACCAGGATGACGGCCAGGTCCAGCTCGGCGGCCAGGCCGCGTAGCAGGTCCAGAAAACGCGCCTGCACCGAGACATCGAGGCCGGCCGTGGGTTCGTCCATGAAGACCAGGCGCGGGCGGCTGACCAGATTGCGGGCGATCTGCAGGCGCTGCTGCATGCCGCCGGAGAAGCTTTTGGGCGCGTCGTCCAGGCGCTCGGCCGGGATTTCCACGCGCGCCAGCCAGTCGGCCGCCGCACCCCGGATGTCGCCGTAATGCCGTGCGCCCACGGCCATCAGCCGCTCGCCGATATTGGCGCCGGCCGAGACCTGCATGCGCAGGCCGTCACGCGGGTTCTGGCGCACAAAGCCCCAGTCGGTGCGCCAGAGCTCGCGCAGCTGGGCCTGGGTCAGCGTGCCGAGGTCGGTGAGGCCGCGGTCCTTCAGGTCGTATTGGATCTGGCCCTCGTCGGGCTGCAGCTGGAAGGCCAGGGTGCTGAGCAGGGTCGATTTGCCCGAGCCCGATTCACCCGCGATGCACAGCACCTCGCCGGGGTAGAGGTCGAGGTCAATGCCTTCGCAGCCGATGCGGGCGCCGTAGCGCTTGGCCAGGCCGCGGACTTGCAGCAGGGGGCGGCTCATGCCAGCGCTCCTGCAAAGCCAGCAGCGCTGGTGGGGCTGTTCTGCGTGCCGCGGTGGCCTTCGGTCTGGCGGGTGTTGCAGTACTCGGTGTCGGAACAGACGAACATGCGCTGGCCCTGGTCGTCGAGGATGATCTCGTCCAGATAGGACTCGGTGGCGCCGCACAGGGCGCAGGGTTCGCTCCAGCGTTCGATGGCAAAGGGGTGGTCCTCGAAATCGAGCGAGCGCACATCGGTATAGGGCGGTACGGCGTAGACCCGCTTCTCGCGGCCGGCGCCGAAGAGCTGCAGGGCCGGGCTTTGGTGCAGCTTGGGGTTGTCGAACTTGGGAATGGGCGAGGGCCGCATCAGGTAGTGCCCGTTGACGATGACGGGGTAGTCGTAGGTGGTGGCGATGCGGCCGTGGCGCACGATGTCCTCGAACAACTTCACGTGCATGACGCCGTATTCACTCAGCGCGTGCATGGTGCGGGTCTCGGTCTCGCGCGGCTCCAGCCAGCGCAGCGGCTCGGGGATGGGCACCTGGAAGACCAGGATCTGCCCGTCCTGCAGCGGCGTCTCGGGGATGCGGTGGCGGGTCTGGATCAGCGTGGCCTCGCGTGTGGCCTCGGTGGTGCGCACGCCGGTCACCTTCTGGAAGAAGCTGCGGATGTTGACCGCATTGGTGGTGTCGTCCGCGCCCTGGTCGATGACCTTGAGGCAGTCACTCTGGCCGATCACCGCGGCCGTGACCTGGATGCCGCCCGTGCCCCAGCCATATGGCAGGGGCATCTCGCGGCCGCCGAAAGGCACCTGGTAGCCGGGCAGGGCCACGGCCTTGAGCAGGGCGCGGCGGATCATGCGCTTGGTGTGCTCGTCCAAGTAGGCAAAGTTGTACCCACTGCTCATTTCGCTTGCTCCTTGTCCCATTCCGCCCGCAAGCGCCGCAGCAGCTCGAGATTGGTTTGAAAGTCCACGTAGTGCGGCAGCTTCAGGTGCTGCAAAAAGCCCGAGGCCTCGACGTTGTCGCTGTGCGAGAGCACAAACTCCACGTTGTTGGCGGGCAGCTCGCTGTCTTCGCCAAACTCCTCGGCGCGCAGCGAGCGGTCGACCAGGGCCATGGCCAGGGCCTTGCGCTCGGCGTGGCCGAAGGCCAGGCCGTAGCCGCGGGTGAACTGAGGCGCGGTGTCGGCGCTGCCGTGGAACTCATTGATCAGCTGGCACTCGGTCAGCTCGACCTCGCCGATCTCAACCGCGAAGCCCAGTTCCTCGATGTGCATCTCCACCGGCACGGCGCCGTAGCGCAGCTCGGCCGCAAACGGGTGGGTGGTGGCATATCCGCGCTGGGTGCTGTAGGCCAGGGCCAGCAAGAAGCCCTCGTCGCCGCGCGCCAGGTTCTGCATGCGGGTGGCGCGGTCGGCCGGGAAAAGCAGGGGCTCGCGGGTCAGGTCGGGCGGCGGCGAGGCGTCGGGTGCCTCGGGCTCGGCCGCTTCCAGCAGGCCTTCGCGGCTGAGCAGGTCGGTCACGCGCGGCGCGTGCAGGGGCTCGCCTCGGGCGGCGCTGTGGGCTGCTTGCGCTTCGCCGCTGCTGGATGATTCGCGCATCAGGCCAAAGTCCAGCAGGCGCTGGGTGTAGTCGAAGCTGGGGCCCAGCAGCTGGCCACCGGGCAGGTCCTTGAAGGCCGAGGAGATGCGGCGCTCCAGGCGCATGCGGCCGGTGTCCAACGGCTCGCTGTCGCTCAGGCGTGGCAGTGTGGTGCGGTAGGCGCGCAGCAGAAAGATCGCTTCGATCAGGTCGCCGCGTGCCTGCTTGATGGCCAGGGCGGCCAGGTCCTCGTCGTAGAGCGCGCCTTCGCACATCACGCGGTCCACGGCCAGGCGCAGCTGCTGCTTGATCTGCTCGATGCTGAGCTCGGGCTGGGCGCTGTCGCCCCGGCGCGCCTGGGCCAGCAGTTCGCGCGAGGCTTCGATGGCGCGCTCGCCTCCTTTGACGGCAACGTACATCTCAGAGCTCCCAATCGATGAGGGTGGTGCGCGGCAGGGCCAGCAACTGCCGACCTGCGCACAGCACCAGGTCCACGCCGAGCGGGAAGCGCCGGCGGTTGTCTTGCACAAAAGCCTGGCTGCTTGCGGACCAACCGGCCACCTCGATACGCGTCTCGCCCTGGATGCCGGGGCCGCGCAGGCGCAGTGTTCCCTCGCCCACTTGCAGGGCGTCTACTTCGATGAAGAGCGTGGCCGAGCGGTCCGGATAGGCGGCATCGCCGAGGCGCAGGGCGTCCAGAGTCGGCAGTGCGTTCAGGTTCTGCAGCATCAGGAACTGTGCCTTGCCCATCTCCGCGACCAGGGGGCAGCCGGCATGGAAGCGCAGGTGCTCGCCCGCGGCGTCGCTGCGCAGCTCGGGCGGCAGCCACAGTGGCGTGTCGCGGTCGGCCAGGGCCAGTAGCAGGGCGGTCAAGGCCGGCTGCAGGCCGGCGGGTGCGCTCAATTCAAAAGGCAGGCTTTGCAGGCTACCGGGCCGGGACATGGCGTCCAACAGGCAGCGGAAGGCCTGCTGCGCATGGTGCACCGGGTCGGCAAAGCCGGGCAGCAGCTGCTCCAGGTGCAGGCCGGCGGCGGGGGCGCTCGCGTTCATCGCATCACTCATGCTCATGGCTCAGTCCTCGCCCCGCACCAGGGTGTAGAAATCCACCTTGCTGCGCGCCACTTCGGCGGCGCGGTGGGCGTGGCGGTCGTGTTCGGCCTCGGCCAGGGGGCGCAGGAGCCGGGCTTGCAGCTGCGGTGCCCAGTCGGGCGTTTGCAGCAAGGCGTCGGCCAGGGCGACCAGCTCGGCGTGGCGCGGGTCGCTGCCGCGCACCGTGCCCACGCCGACGCTGGCCGGCAGGCCCGGCGCCTGCAGGCGCAGGGTGCAGCGGGTGACGGTGGCCTCGCCCAGATTGAAGACCTGACCGCCACCGCCGAGCCGGCCGCGCAGCATCAGCATGCCGGTCTCGGGACGGCGCAGCCATTCAAAGTGGGGCAGGGGCTGCAACTCGGCCAGCTGCTGCTCCAGGTCCTGGGGCCGAGCGCGGGCCAGCAGGCCCAGGGCGTGGCGGCGTGCGTCCTGCGCTGCCGCGAGAGGGATGTGTGATGACACGTCGGATCCCGTCAAAGCATCTAATCGTCTAGACGACTTGCGGCGGCCATGTGCCGGCAAGCCCTGGCGATGCGGCGCATTCTTCAGGGCCGACATGAATCTTTCGTGAATCGTCTCTAAGCTGTTTGGCAACCGTGATCCAGGGAATAGAGACTCAGCATGCAAGAGCAGTGTGGCCAGGTGGTGGAACGAGGCACCGGCGTGGCGGTGTGGCGCCAGATCGAGGCCGCGCTGCTGCGCGATATCCGCGAGCGGCATTACGCTGCGGGTGAGCGCATCCCGAACGAGACCGAGCTGGCCGAGCGCTTCGGCTGCAACCGCCACACCGTGCGGCGCGCCCTCGGGGTGCTGGAGCGTGAGGGCCTGCTGCGCGTGGAGCAGGGCCGCGGCACTTTTGTGCAGGAACATGCGATCGCCTACAGCGTGGGCAAGCGCACGCGCTTCTCGCAGAACCTCAGCGGCCAGGGCCGCAGTGGGCGCATCGAGCTGCTGCGCGCCAGCGAACTGCCGGCCACGCCCGAGCTGGCTCAGGCCCTGGAGCTGGCGCCGGGCACGCCGCTGCTGCAGCTGCTGACCCTGGGTCATGCCGGCGCGGGCAGCGGCGGGCAGGATGCGGCAGCGCCGCGCGCCATCAATCTGGCCCGGCACAGCTTCGAGGCGGCCCGCTTCGCCGGCCTGGACGCGCTGCTGCGCGAGACCGGCTCCATCACCCAGGCCTTGCAGCATTTCGGGGTGAAGGACTACACCCGCGGCCAGACCCGGGTGATGGCCGCCATGCCCGACGCCGAAGCCGCGCGCCTGCTGGCCCAGCCGCGCTCGCGCCCGGTGTTGCTGGTCGACTCGGTCAACCGCTGCAGCGAGCAAGGGCGGGTGTTCCAGCACACGCTGGCGCAGTTCAGTGGCGACTGGGTGCAGCTGGTGTTCGAGCCCTGATGGCGAGGCCAGCCCAGTCGCGTCATGCCCCTGTCAAAGCCTCGCGCTAGGCTGGCGATCGCGACAGAACCTGTTGATGAATGATCGAACGATCGATTGAAGTGAAGCCGAAGACGAGAGAAGTGAGCCTTGCCATGCTGAGCCCCCAACGCGTTGCCGCCTTGTCCACCATCCGCGGGGGCCAGGTCTTGCGCCCTGGCCAGCAATGGCAGGAGAACGAACTGGTGCTGGGCATCCAGAACGGCCGCCTGGTCGACAGCGCCTTGCCCGGCCCGGGCCTGGATGCCAGCGGCTGCCTGGTGCTGCCGGGCATCGTCGATTTCCATGGCGATGCCTTCGAGCGCCAGATCATGCCGCGCCCCGGTGTGCATTTCCCGCTCGATCTGGCCTTGCTGGAGACCGACCGCCAACTCGCCAGCAATGGCATCACCACCGCCCTGCACGGCCTGACCTACTCCTGGGAAGGCGGCTTGCGAGGCGGCGATACCGCCCGCGAGCTGCTGGCTGCGCTTGATTCGCTGGACGGCCGCCTGCAGGTGGATCACCGCCTGCATCTGCGTTTTGAATGCCACAACGTCGATGGTGAAGATCAGGCGCTCGAGTGGCTGCGCAGCGGCCGCATCGGTCTGCTGGCTTTCAACGAGCATCTGCCCATGATGCGCAAGAAGCTGGACAAAAAGCTGCAGGACTATGCCGACCGCGCCGGCACCGACGGCGCCGGCTTCATCGCCCTGCTGGAGAAGGCCGCGGCGCGCGGCGCCGAGGTGCCGGCCCTGATCGAACGCCTGGCGGCGGAATGCCGGCGGCTGGGCATCCCCATGGCTTCGCATGACGACGACAGCCTGGCCACCCGGGCGCGTTTCCAGGCCCTGGGCTGCGGCATCTCCGAGTTCCCCTTGAGCACCGAGGTGGCGGCCATGGCCAGCGCCGAGCGCTCGCCCGTGGTCTGCGGCGCGCCCAATGTGCTGCGCGGTGGCAGCCATGTCGGCGCCCCGCGCGCGGCCGATCTGGCCGGTGCTGGCCTGTGCAAGATCCTCGCGTCCGACTACTACTATCCGGCGCCCCTGCATGCCGCCTTCAAGCTGGCGCAGGACGAAGTGATGCCGTTTGCCTCGGCCTGGGAGCTGGTCTCGGCCAACCCGGCCCAGGCCCTGGGTCTGCACGACCGCGGCCAGCTCAGCGCCGGCCGCCGCGCCGATGTGCTGGTGGTCGATGCCCAGGACCCCAGCCGCCCGCGTCTGGTGGCCACGCTTTGCGCCGGCCGCATCGTCTACCTGGCCGAAGGCGAGCGTCTGCTGTGAACGGCCTGCACCCGCTGCCCGCCACGGTGCACCGTTATGCCGTCTACTTTGCGCCGGCCGCGGACAGCCCGCACGCCGAGCTGGGTGCGCGCTGGCTGGGGCGCGATGCCCTGCAGCCCGGCCGCGTCTTGCCTCCCGAGTCTCTCGGCGGGCTGGAGGCCGAGGCCCGCGCCGCCCTGTGCCGCAGCGCGCGGCGCTACGGCCTGCATGCCACGCTCAAGCCGCCCTTCGAGCTGGCCGAGGGCGGCAGTTTCGAGGAACTGGACACGGCGCTGCACACCCTGGCCGCGCGCCATGCGGCCTTCGAGCTGCCGGTGCGCCCGGCACGCCTGCACAACTTCCTGGCCTGGCGCCCGCATCTGAATGATGCGACCGCGCATGCGGAGCACCCGGTGAACCAGCGCCTGATGGATCTGGCCAGTGACTGCGTGCAATCGCTCGACCCCTTTCGCCGTTCGCCCAGCCCGGCCGAGCTGCAGCGCCGCCGCAGCGCCGGCCTCAGCAGCGAGCAGGAGGCTTTGCTGCAGCGCTGGGGCTACCCCTTTGTGATGGAAGCGTTCCGCTTCCACCTGACCCTCAGCGACGCGCTCGATGCCGAGCAACTGGCCGGGGTCGAGGCGGCCCTGCAGCGCGCTTGCGCGCCCGTGGCTGATCAGCCTTTGTGCATCGATGCGCTCAGCCTGTTCGTGGAGGCGGAGCCGGGCGCGGATTTCGTTTGCGTGCGGCGTTACTTGCTTTCCGCCTGACTCAGGCTGAGTGGAGGGGGCATGTTGCCACGCGCAGGCCTTGCTCAACGGTGAAGTGCGGGCTTCAATGTCCGATGCGGTGGGCCTGCTTTCGGGCAAAGCGCTGCTGCTACTTCTGCCTTGCGGGATGGGGGCCCTTACCGGCTATGCGCCGCGCCGTCAGATAGGCAGTCATGATGTCCTTGCTGGGGATAGTCCTCGGCCTCCTGAATCCCTTCGGGTACTGCGCGTCTGGGTTGGGCTTGTTGCTTAAACTGTAACGGGACCATGTGTCATTGAGGTTGCCGGTCAGGTCAGTGAGCAGAGCGAGTCGAAACTCGCGTTCTGGTTGGTTGAATGTTTGGAGTGAGATCACCTGCCTCACCTTGCTCTGGATGTTCACTTCCAATGCGCTGTCCTTGAGCAGGAAATCATCATGGAGGACACCGAACTCGTTGCCCACGTCGTACCCCGCAGTGGCGCGGCAGTCGATGTATTGCAGCAGCAGGAAGGCGAGGAGGTTTTCGGTGGAAAACTCCTTGACGCAGAAACAGGCGAAGCGGGCGAGGGTCTGCGGGTTGGCGGCCAGCAGCTCGAATTTGCCGTCGATCTCGTGGAGGTGGTAGGTGGTGGACATGGCGCGTAGAGCTTGAAGCAATAGACGAGCGATAGGCTCCGCCCCCACCGTTGAATCAGCGTTGAATCCAGGTCCGAAACATGCGTGTTTGCAGTTCGGCGGGAATAATCCCGCCACCCGCCGCTGCAACTGCGAGCGCTTGAACTTGCGCGGCATTCTGAATGGACCGCAAGAGCAGCGGGTTCACGAAAGGCCACCATGTTCGACCACGTCAAATTCGGCGTCAGCGACTACGCCGCCAGCAAACGCTTTTTCCTGCAGGCCCTGGCGCCGCTCGGCGTCAGCCTGGGCGGCGAGGGCGAGCCCAGCTATGGGGTCGAGCTCTGTGGCAGCGGGGACGCCTCGCTGTGCTTGTTCGAGACACAGGAGCGCCCGGCGCCTTTGCATCTGGCCTTCAAGGCCGAGACGCGGGC
Organism: Roseateles sp. GW835-FHT13E02; assembly: GCF_058794035.1. Lineage (NCBI taxonomy): Bacteria > Pseudomonadati > Pseudomonadota > Betaproteobacteria > Burkholderiales > Sphaerotilaceae > Roseateles > Roseateles sp. GW835-FHT13E02. The sequence continues at coordinate 4,409 of NZ_JBXAGJ010000019.1, read as the reverse complement.
GCAGGTGGATGCCTTTTACGCGGCGGCGCTGGCAGCAGGCGGCCGTGACCATGGTTCGCCGGGCCTGCGACCGCAGTACCACGCCCAGTACTACGCGGCTTTTGTCATCGGCCCCGATGGCCACAATATCGAGGCGGTCTGCCACGCGCCGGAGGGGGTATGAGCAGCATGGGCACGTCCAGCACCGCGGCGCCGCAACCGCGCCTTCATCACGCCGCCTGCAGCTGCGGGCAGTTGCAGGCCCAGGCCCGAGGTGAGCCCTTGCGGGTGTCGGTCTGCCATTGCCTGGCCTGCCAACGGCGCACCGGCAGTGTCTTTGGCGCCCAGGCCCGCTTTCCTCGTGCGGCCGTGACCTTGCAGGGCGAGAGCCACAGCTGGGATCGCACAGGAGACTCCGGCTCGACCTGCCGTTTCCATTTCTGCCCGGTCTGTGGCGCCACGGTCTACTACGAGCTGCTGGCCATGCCCGAGATGCTGGGCATCCCGCTGGGAGCCTTTGCCGATCCGCAGTTCCCGGCGCCCAGCTTCTCGGTCTACGAGGAGCGCATGCATGCCTGGGTGCAGCTGCGCGGTGAGATCGAGCACATGGATTGAATCAGCGCCGGCCGGTCGGCGCTGATTCAGCCGTCCTGCGCGCCCGCCTGGCGCTGCTCATGTGCCGCCAGCATCTTGCGCACATCCTTGAGTTCATCCTGCCGCGCCTGCAGCTCCTCGTGCGACCAGTCCCACCAGGCCACGGCTTCGATGGCGCGCCCGATGGCAGGGGTGAAGCGGGGGCGGATGGGGCGGCAGGGGTTGCCGGCGGCAATGGTCCAGGCGGGCACATCGCGGGTGACGATGCTGCCGCTGCCGATCACGGCGCCATGGCCGATCTTGACGCCGGGCATGATGACCACGCCGTGGCCCAGCCAGACATCGTGGCCGATGCTGACGCGCTGCAGGCGGCGCCAGTGGAAAAGCTCGGCGTCGTCTTCGCCAAAACCCTCGCCATACATGCTGCCGCGGTAGAGGATGTGGTGCAGGCAGGGGCGCTCGACCGGATGGAAGCCCGGGTTGATGCGCACCAGATTGGCGATATTGACGAACTTGCCGATGTCGGCGGCCATGATGTCGGCGTGGTGGCCGACATAGCTGTAGTCACCGAATGCGCTGTGCTCGATGCGGGTGCTGGCGCCGACTTCGCACCAGCGGCCGAAGCGGCTGTCGCGCACGATGGCATCACGGGCCAGGGTCGGTGCCTCGCTCAGGCGCACCGGCTCGGGCAGATTGTGGGCGGCGATGTGGTAACTCGTCATCAGATCAGCACCTTGCGAATGCGTGCCGAGATTAGATCGATGCCGGTGACGAAGGCGATGATGATGAGCATCACCGCGGCGGTGTGCGCGTACTGGAAGCTGCGGATCACCTCGTAGAGGATGACGCCGATGCCGCCCGCGCCCACCATGCCCACGACCGAGGCTGAGCGCACATTCGACTCGAAGCGGTAGAGGGTGTAGGACACCCAGAGTGGCATCACCTGCGGGATCACGCCGTAGACGATCTCTTCCAGCGCATTGGCGCCGGTGGCGCGGATGCCCTCGACCGGGCGCGGGTCGATGGACTCCACCGCCTCCGAGAAGAGCTTGGCCAGAATGCCCGTGGTGTGCACCCACAGGGCCAGCACGCCGGCAAACGGCCCCAGCCCCACCGCCACGATGAAGAGCATGGCGAACACCATCTCGTTGATCGCGCGGGCCGAATCCATCAGCCGGCGCACCGGCTGGTGCAGCCAGGCCGGCGCGATATTGGCCGAGCTGAGCAGGCCGAAGGGCACGGCACAGATGACGGCCAGCACCGTGCCCCAGACGGCCACCTGCACCGTAACGATCATCTCGGTCACATAGGTGCGCCATTCGCTGAAGTCGGGCGGGAAGAACTCCTTGGCGAAGCTGGCCATATTGGCCGAATCTGCCCAGAGCGCAGCAGGGCGCATATCGGCCCCGCGCCAGGACCAGGCCAGCAAGGCCAGGCCCAGGCCCCAGAGCATCAGGCTGCCCAGGTGGGCACGCGGCGGCTGGGGCAGGCCGGGCGTGGGCGCGGTGTGGGGGGCTTCGGTGCGTGAGCTCATGGCCGTGATGTCAGTCGAATGGGGCTGCAGCGGGCCGCGGTTTACTTGGCCGAGGCCAGCTGGGCGTTCAGCTCGGCCAGCTTCTTCTGGATCTCGGCCAGCTTGCCTTGCTTGGTGGCGGCGTCCATCTTGTCGTCGGCTTCCAGCTTGGCCTTGTCCTTGAACAGCTCCAGCTGACGGAAGGGCACCAACTGCTTGTTGCTGGATTCATTGAAGACCCCGAAGGTCAGCTTGGCCAGATGGGCCAGCTCGCGCTTGGCCTGCTCGGACTCACCGCGGCCGTAGCTCAGGAAGAAGCCCTTGAGCTTGGCCTTCATATCGGCCGACAGGTCGGCGCGCCAGACCATGGGATCGGCGGCGATCAGGGGCGACTTCCACAGGATGTGGATGTTCTTGGCCTTGTCGGCCTCGCGCTTCTGGAACTTCTCGAACACCTCGGTGTTGGTGATGGCCACATCGACCTGCTTGGCGGCCGTGGCCATCAGGTTGGACTCGTGGTTGCCGGCGCGGCTGGACTTGTAGTGGGTCTTGGGGTCGATGCCGTTGAGGGCATAGAGGTAGTAGCCCGGCACCAGGGTGCCCGAGGTCGATTGCGGGTCGCCGGCACCGTAGTTGTATTCGCGCGGGTTCTTGAGCACCTGGTCGACGTTCTTGATGCCGCTTTCCTTGTGCGTGATCAGCAGCGAGTGGTAGCCCAGGGCGCCGTCGGCATAACTGGTTTGGGCGAACACTTCGCCGCCGGCGCGGTCCACGGCTTCCATGCCGGATTTGTTGCCCATCCAGGCCATCTGCACCTTGTTGAAGCGCATCGCTTCGATGATGCCGGCGTAGTCGTTGGCGAAGAAGGCTTTGACCTTGTAGCCGGTCTTGGCTTCCATATCGGCCAGGATGGGGGCCCAGTCGGCTTTCAGGTGGGCGGCCGATTCGGTCGAGATGATGCCGAAGTTGATGTCCTGGGCGTGGCTCAGGGTGCTGGCCAGCAGGGTGCAGGACGCGAGCAGGAGTTTGCGGAACATGGGGGTTCTCCGATGAGCTGAAGGTGGGAGGAAGCGAAAGCAGAAGGGAGCCAGGGAGGGCGAATCAGGGCCGCCCGCTGTGGCAAATGGGGCAAATGGGGTGAGTGGAGCAGCGGGTGCCGGGGCCGCGTCAGGCCGCCACCGGTTCGGGCTTGTGCAGCGGCGGCAAGGGCATGGGCTGGCTGTCCAGAGACTCCGGAGCGGTGGGCCCGACTGGCAGCGCGGGAGCCTCGGCATCGCTGGCGTACAACTCGTTCAGGAAGCTGGGGTTGAGTGCGTTGCTCGGGCCGTCAAAGACCACCCGGCCGTCGCGCATGGCGATCACGCGGCTGCAGTAGCGCAGCGCCACATCGACCTGGTGCAGAGACACCAGCACCGTGCAGCCATGCTCGCGGTTGACGCGGGCCAGCATGTCCATGACCTTGCGAGAGGATTCCGGGTCCAGCGAGGCAATCGGCTCGTCGGCCAGCACCACCTTGGCGCCTTGCACCAGGGCTCGCGCGATGGCAGCGCGCTGCTGCTGGCCGCCCGAGAGGGTGGAGGCGCGCTGAAAGGCATAGTCGTCTATACCAACTTCGGCCAGCGCTTTCAGGCCGGCGGCGCGTTCCTCGCGGGTGAACCACTGCAGCAGGCTGCGGTGCAGCGGGATGCGATGCAGTTGGCCGGTCAGCACATTGTTCAGCAGCGTCATGCGGCCGACCAGGTTGAACTGCTGGAAGACAAAACCGATCTGGGCGCGCACGCTGCGGATGTTGGCGGCGATGCGGCCTTGCGACTGCACCAGCTGACCCATCACGCGCAGCTCGCCCGAGCTGGCATCGCCCGCCACAAAGCCGGACAGGTGGCGCAGCAGGGTCGATTTGCCCGAGCCCGAGGCGCCAATCAGCGCCACCATCTCACCGGGCCGCAGCTGCAGGCTGACCTGGTCCAGGGCCTGACGCTCGCCAAAGCGCTTGCTCAGCGCATTCACTTCGATTGCATGCTGCATGCCGCACCTCGTTTGCTTGCTTTTCGTCCGTCGGGAACTTCGATTCAGCCGCCCTTGCACGGCCGTCAATGGCGGCTGTGATGAGCTGCGGCGATGCTAGGCAGCTTGTGTGAAAGATTCGTGGCGGGGCTGAGTCGGCGCGGTGACGGGGCTGATCTGATTGGGTGCGGCACGAAGTAGTCTTTGGTTTTGCTCGTGAGGCCCTGCAGCCCGCGCCGCTGCCGGGCTCATGGTTCCGGGGTCGGCCCTGGCGGGCCGACTTCCCTGCGCTGCTCGCGCCTCGGGGCTGGCGCATAAC